>JAEPNS010000247.1:0-4972 GCA_017643325.1 Alphaproteobacteria bacterium
ATCCAGGTCGCGCGAACCGTCGGGGACCTCCAGTCGAATACGCAACTGGTCGTAGTCCTCAAACGGCTGCTCAACAATGGCGTGTTCCGACATCAGGGATCGCAGATCATCCGGTGCTCCAAGGGCGCGAACGCCGAGGTCCAGGGTGCGCGGATCGACGAACGCGGTGATGCCGTTTCGGGTCTCCGTTATTCCCGCCACCGCAGCGATTTCGAGTGCCTGTGCGGCTCCCTCGCCGTAAACGGCTGCGACGGCAAGGTCCGGGCGCAGCTCCAGGTTCACATCGGCGCGCAGTTTGAAACGCCGCAGCCGACCCGCCAGTTCTTCCCCCCGTCCTGCTTCACAATCGAGCAAGAGGCTCGAATCCAGCGAAATCATCAGAAAGTCGTGAAGAAATTTTCCCTGGGGCGTCAGCAGGGCGCCGTAGGCCGATTGCTTGTCGTCGACCTTCTCCACATCCTGCGAAATCAGGCCCTGCAGAAACGTTCGGCAGTCTGCACCCGCGATTTCAAGTAGATCGCGCTTGAGCATCGTAAATCTGGCGGTCATGGAACCTCGTGCACAATTGGGCCGGTCGTTGGCCAAAGACTTGCTCTCGTAGATGGATCAAACTTGCCAGCGAGGCAAGTTCCGTCCCTTCCGCAGGCAAGCAATGGTTGGTGCGTTGCGGGGCGGACGCGTATAAGCCTGCACATCATGCGTATTCTGTTCATTGGGCCGAACCGGATCGGTGATGCCGTCCTTGCATCAGGCCTGCTGCAACACCTGCTCGCTCTGCATCCTGATGCAAGATTCACGATCGCGTGTGGGGCGGCGGCAGCACCGCTGTTTGCCGCATTTCCGCAGCTGGACAGTCTCATCCCCATGACCAAGGAAGCCAAGGGGCGGCACTGGTGGCGGCTCTGGAAGCGTGTGGCGGCCTATCGATGGTCCCTGGTCGCGGACACGAGGCGTTCGGTCATCCCGTGGACAATCCTGGCGCGACGTCGGGTGTCCGTGCCGGCGTCAACGCATGGCCGCGTCGAGCATGCCGTGACGACCTTTGCGCGTGCCATCGACCGGGTCGACGACCCGCCCGCACCGCATGTCTGGATGTCCGATGACGATCATGAGCGGGCACGCGCGCTGCTGCCGCCCGGGCCGGCCGTCTTGGCAATCGGACCGACGGCCAACTGGCCAGGCAAGATATGGCGGCCGGAGTTTTTTCTTGAAACGGTCAGGCGTCTCACCGCGTCTTCGGGCGATGGTTCAGATGCCGCCTTTGCCGATGCACGGATTGCCGTCTTCGGGGCGCGCGACGAACGCGCGCTGGCGGCGCCGATCATTTGCGGACTCGCGCCGGAACGGACGATCGACCTGGTCGGAAAGGTCGACCTGCCTGTGGCTGCGGCCTGTCTCAAACGGTGCGATCTTTTCATCGGCAACGATTCCGGCCTCATGCACATGGCCGCGGCCGTCGGTACCCCGACCCTCGGCCTGTTCGGTCCGAGCCTTCCGGAACGCTATGGGCCGTGGGGGGAACATACGTCCTGGGTGCGCACGGACAAGAGCCTGGAGGAGATCACGGGCGCACCGGGTTATGACTGGCGAAACACGGGTACGCTGATGGACACGCTGCCGGTTGGCCGGGTTGTGGACGCTGCACGCGAACTGCATCGGCGAATGTTGGAGCGCGCCGCATGAGCCAAGCCTCCGCGCCGCCCAAGCTCTCGGCACTGGTCGTCGCGCACAACGAAGAGGACCAGCTTGCGGACTGCTTGTCGTCCCTGTCGTTTGCGGACGAGGTGGTCGTCGTCCTTGACCGGTGTACCGACAGTTCGCGCGATATTGCGCTCGCCCATGGCGCGCGGATCGAGGAGGGTGCCTGGGAGATCGAGGGCGAACGACGCAACCGCGGCATCGCGATGTGCGAGGGCGACTGGATCCTGGAGGTCGACGCGGACGAACGGGTCAGCGACGCCCTTTCCGGCGAAATTCGGGAGGTGATCGGGCATGCGGGCTACGGGCACTTCCTGATCCCGTATCACAACTATGTCGGTGATCGACTTGTGGAGTTTGGCTGGGGCGCGGCCTGGGGTGTCAGCGCGACAGTGCGCCTGTTTGCCAACGACCCCGACCGCGGGCCCGCGAAGCAGTGGGGCGATCAGCGCATTCATCCGTCGGTCGAGTTGCGGGGAGAGTCCGGCCGCCTGACCCAGCCGATGATCCATCGTGTGGACCGCAATATCTCGGACATGATCGCCCGGCTCGACAGGTACACGAGCGCACGCGCGCGCGACCTGCGCGCGTCGGGCGATATCGGCAGCTTCGGCCGGAATGTGCGGCGGATATTTACGCGTTTCTGGAAATGCTATGTCAGCCGACGCGGGTATCGCGAGGGCCAGTACGGCTTTCTGATTGCGTTGATGGCCGGGATCTATCCGATCCTGAGCTACCTGAAGGCGAACCTCGAGGACGATTGAGCGTGCGTTTGTTGCAGACGATGGCGGGAGCGGAAGTCGGGGGTGCGGAGGCCTTTTTCGTCCGCCTCGCGATCGCGTTCCAGAAGGCCGGCGTCGACCAGCGTGTCGTGATCCGGCGCGACCCTGCCCGCGCGCGCGCGCTGCGCGAGGGCGGCGTGCGCGCCGTCGAGCTCCCGTTCGGCGGTCGCATGGATTTCCGGACCCGTCCCGCATTGCAACGGGAGATCGAACGCAGCAGGCCCGACATCGTCCTGAGCTGGATGAGCCGGGCCAGCTGGGCAACCCCGAAAGCCGAAGGGCAGCAATCCTACAAGCTGATCGGCCGGCTCGGCGGCTATTACGACCTGAAATACTATCGCCACTGCGACTATCTGGTCGGAAACACGCAGGACATCGTGCGCCACATCGTCGAAGCCGGGTTTGACAAGGACCGGGCATTCTATCTGCCGAATTTTGTCCACGCCCCGCAGGGCGAAGCGATCTCGCGGGTCGGCTTCGACACGCCGGTCGATGTACCGCTCCTCCTGGCCATGGGTCGTCTGCACGAGAACAAGGGTTTCGATGTCTTGCTGCACGCGATGAAGTCGCTCCCGGACCACTGGCTGTGGATCGCCGGCGAGGGGCCGGAGGCCGCTGCGCTCAACCGTTTGTCCCGGGACCTCGGTGTGTCCGACCGTGTCCGTTTTCTGGGCTGGCGCGACGACTCCGATGCCCTCATGCAGGCGTGCGACGTGTTCATCTGCTCGTCGCGTCACGAACCGCTCGGCAACATCGTGCTGGAGGCGTGGGCGGCCGGGAAGCCGGTGGTCGCGGCGGCGGCGGCGGGGCCGGCAAGTCTGATCGGCGACGACGAGGCCGGGTTGCTCGTTCCGGTCGAGGATTCGGACGCGATCGCCTCGGCGGTCCTGCGGCTCGCCGACGCGCCGGGCCTCGGTCCGTCGCTCGCGGCCGAAGGACGGCAACGCTACGAGCGCGATTACACCGAGGACGCCGTGGTCGCGAAGTATCTCGCATTCTTCGAAAGCGTACGCTGAACATGTGCGGGATCGCCGGACTTATGGCCACAGAGAGCGCCGAGGCGGACACGGCGGTTCTCGGCCGTTTGGTCGAAAGCCTGCGCCACCGTGGCCCTGACGGCGACGGTTCCTATGCCGCGCGCAACGTGGCACTCGGTCAGACGCGCCTCGCGATCATCGATCTCGAGACCGGCAACCAGCCGCTTTACGAGCCGGGTGGCGCCGTTCTCGTGGCCAACGGCGAGATCTACAACTATCTCGAGCTTCGTGCCGAGATCGGTGAAAGCGAGTTCGCGACCGGGTCAGATTGCGAACCGCCGCTTCACCTCTACCGGCGTCATGGGCTCGATTTCGTCGAGCATCTGCGCGGGATGTACGCGCTGGCTCTCTATGACCCGATCGAGGGGCAGCTTCTCATTGCGCGCGATCCGTTCGGGATCAAGCCGCTCTACTATGCCCAGACACCTGCGGGCTTTGCCTTCGCATCGGAACCCCAGGCCCTTCTCTCCGCTGGTCTCGTGGACACGGGGATCAATCCGGACGCGCGCGCCGAGCTCTTCCAGCTTCAGTTCACGACAGGCGCGCCGACGATTTTCGCGGGCATCAATCGTGTCCTGCCCGGTGAGATGATCGTCGTTCGCGACGGACGTGTCGTGGCGCGGCGGCGGCGAACGGCGCTTCCCGCCGACGGCCCGGCCGACTGGAGCGAGGAGGAGGCTCTCGCGCAACTCGATCACGTCCTGCGCGATAGCGTCGAAGTCCACCAGCGCGCGGACGTCCCATACGGCATGTTCCTGTCCGGCGGGGTCGACAGTTCGGCGCTGCTCGCGCTCATGTCCGAGCTGAACGACCGTCCGGTGCATGCCTTCACCGCCGGCTTCATCGGCGCGTCGGTCGCCGACGAACGCGATCACGCCCGCGCCGTGGCCGAGGCGGCTGGTGCCGTGACGGTGGACATAGCCATTGGGCCAGAAGATTTCTGGCGCGAGATGCCGCGAATTGCCGCCGCCATGGACGATCCCACTGCCGACTATGCGGTGGTTCCCACCTTCCTGTTGGCCGAAACGGTCCGGCGCGAGGGCCTGAAGGTCGTACTCACCGGCGAAGGCGGGGACGAACTCTTTGCCGGATACGGACGCTACAGGAGCGCAACAAGGCCCTGGTGGAAAGGCGGACGCGGGATGCGTGCGCGCGGCGTGTTCGACGGGCTCGGCGTCCTTCGGGAGAGCCCGGCAGGCTGGCGCGACGGCTTCACGGCCGTGGAACAGACAGTCGATAGCGGAAACCTGAGTCGGCTTCAGGTGGCGCAGGCCACGGATTGTGCGGACTGGCTTCCCAACGATCTTCTTCTGAAGGTGGACCGTTGCCTTATGGCGCACGGCGTGGAGGGCCGCACGCCGTTCCTCGATCCTGAAGTCGCGGATGTCGCGTTCCGAATCCCCGATTCGCTAAAGGTCCGGGACGGACTGGGAAAATGGCTGTTGCGCAAGTGGC
>JAEPNS010000247.1:4982-5330 GCA_017643325.1 Alphaproteobacteria bacterium
GTCGGCGCATGCCTTCGGCCGGAAACGCGGGTTTTCCGTACCTGTCGCCGAGTGGATTCATGCCGCCGCGGACTCGATCGCGCCTCTTGTCGCGTACCAACCCGGTGTCGCGGAAATGTGTCAGCCGCGTGCGGTCGAGGCGTTGTTCGCGAAAGCGGGCAAGCGCGAGGGCTTCGCCGCATGGCTGCTGTTGTTTTATGCCCTGTGGCACAGCTATCACGTCTTGGGCATCAAGGAGGCCGGAGACGTCCGCGAGGCACTTGAGGGCGCGCGCAAAGCCGCATAACGCAACGGGTTTCGTCGTTCCTCCCGGGCCGCTACCTGTCTCGACATGCAAGCCATGCTTGC
>JAEPNS010000248.1 GCA_017643325.1 Alphaproteobacteria bacterium
TGCCGGGGCGGCGCTGAAGGCGGCCAAGAGCATGAAACTGTTCGTGCCCGCGACATCACTCGGCGGGGTCGAGAGCCTCGTCGAGCACCGCGCGACCGTGGAGGGTGCGGATAGCCCGTTCCCCGACGATCTGTTGCGGATCTCGGTCGGTGTCGAGGATTGCGAGGACCTGATCTCGGACCTCGAACAGGCACTCGACGCCTGACACGCAGTCGCGGGTATCAGACCGCGGCGCGCTGCGCTTCGGTGTCCGGGAACGGCACCACGGTCGAGGATTTTCCGCCGGGGATCATTTCCCCGAGTTCACGCCGTGCCTGTTCCAGCGCGGCGAGTTCCTTGGCGTCGTCTCGATCGAACACCTGGATACAAGACAGTTTGATTTCGACGAGATCGATCAGCGTTTCGACCGATCGCTTGCTCAGATTTGCCATGACCGGGTTCCTCTTCGTCGGTTCACGGCACATACGATAGGACGCATTTTATTGATATTTGGTGAAAGTTGTCGCGTTCCCGGAACAGGATTCGTTAACCGTTCGGCAAGACGCGCCGCCTAGACTCATGTCCGACCGGCCGCAGTCGCGGCGACGAACGGGAGGGCCCGATGGACGGCTCCGCAGAAATTCCGAAAAAGAACCTTCCGGCGAAACCGGACGTGATCGACACGGACGTCGGCACGCCGAAATATAGCCGGCGACTGAGCGACAAGGTTCTTGCTGCGTTCAATCATGCCTACGCGGTGGGCGAGCTCGAGGTGGCCGCCAGCCTGCGCGAAGTGCTCGCGCGGCTCGATAACGCACAGGCCGAATTGGATCCACATCAGCGTCGCGACAGCGCGATTGCGCTCAGCCAGGCCGATCTCTGGATCGAATTCGTCGAGGCACGCAACGACTATCGTGCGGCCTGCGATACTGAGGCATCGGACCCGATCGCGCTCGATTGCATGCTTGAGGTCATGAAGTCTGCCTACCACCGCTGGGCAACGGTTTAATCCGAACAGGTGTTGCCAGCTCATAGGGCTGGCTCCGTAACATGCCGCCGTTCCGTGTGGCATCTAAATCGTGTGGTCTAGCCTGTCGGTTTGGAATCTCTTTGAAGTGCCTGAAGCTCGTCCGAATCGCTCCTGCGACAGCCCGTTTTCCAGACATATCCGAAATCAAATTCAACCGAGACGTCTATCTCACGGTCGAAGACGATGAGCGTTTGTAGATAGTTCACCCGCTGCATCGCGAGAGGTGGTGCTCCGGCATGGACCGATGTCACGTCAAGGCAGCGGGAATACTGCACGGGCAGGACCACAGCCGAAATGCCTCCACTTTTTCCCCGAAAGCGAAAGCCATCGGATTCGACAATGAGCTCGGTATTTGTGGCCGGTGACAGGGTCGATGCTCCTGTCGGCATGTCCGTGACGATCGCGACTTCCGACAGCCTGCTCCGGTTCGCCTCGATCAACTTGAAAATCTGTTCTTCGTTCGGCGCGGCGAGGAGAAGTCTGGACGGCGAATAGGTCGCGAGGTTGGGATTGATGAGTTCGTAGAGGTTAACGCTGTCGCCAAAAATACTGTGTTCAGTTCGAAGGAGTTTGAAGCCATCCTCGCCGTCGAAGTTTGCATCGGAAAGAAGGTAGCGAATGCCGAGCAGTGCCATGATATCGCGATCAGGCCTGTAGATCCGCAAGAAGGTCGGAAAGACGTCGTCTTTAGATCGCACGAGGAAACGGGTCGTGAATCTCTGTGCCTGGCGCGTGACCCATTGGCCGTATTCTTCGAAGGTCGGTATTCCGTAGTGAGCGAGGTCATACTCGGTCAACGTCGAACCAAATCGTTCACGAAAATGATGCCGTGCGAGAGCGTACCGGTAGTACTGGAGGCCGCTGGCCCTGATCTGGCCGGAAATAGGGCTGTCCGTGTCAAAAGCCTCGGACCAGAATGTGGAGACGTAACCTTGGAACGGGTCTTCGTTGCGAACACCAACACGGTCGCGGAGCCACAGAACAACAGCCGGGGTCTCCTTTTCGTAACCCTTGAACCGAGTCGAGAGGTCGTCGAGCAGCGTGTAGCCGGAAAACGGGGCCACCGCGAGCATCACGATGGCACCCGGCGCGGCCAGACGGCGCATTGGACGGGACAGATTGCCGTTTTGGCTAGCGGCTTTCGGTTTTTCGTTTACGCCGCGCCGTGGGATCCTGAAGAACGGACCGCTCAGCATGAGCAGGAAAGCGCCTGCCACGAACCAGCCCCAGAATCTCAGCACATCCTCCCCTGGTTGCAGGACGGTGCGGATTCCAGTCGGATCCGCGGGGCTGCCGTAAAGAACCAGCAGGGACGCGGTGATTATCAGGGCGGCGATGAGCCTCTGCCCCCAGTTCGGACAGCCTGACAAGGCAAAGCCATTCGAACTCACTGCAGTGGTCGCGCCGAAGAGCTTGGCCATCGCCGGAACTAGTCCAGCAATCATGACCGCGCCCAGTGGAAAGGAGGACCAGATCAGGAAATTCGGAGAAAGCACGGTAAGAGCAGGCGGCACAAGCGCGAGTGCTTGCAGTGTGGCGTAGGCTTGCATCAGAAGAACAAGCACGAGGTAGGCGGCAGAAACAGTGCTCAAAATCCGGTGCCCGAAAAGCAGAAACCCGACAGCTCCGCAGATGGCCAGCAGACTGAACCAGTAAACGCCGCGATGCGCGCAGATCACCATTTGTGTCTGCGCCGAAGAACAGATGTGGAAATTGAGGACTTGTCCCAGCAGGTTCTCGCGCGCGAAAACCTCTCCATAGTCAATGCCGTATGCCGGCGCGCGTGCCGAGGCTCCAGCTGTTGTCAGCAAATAGTCCGGGTATCCCATCGCCACAAGAACTGTCAGAACACTTGCGGCCGCACCGACCTTCCACAGCGCTTCTGTACGATAGCGGAACGCCGGCACGGTAACGGCAACCGCCACGGCCGCATAAAAAAGGCCGAAAAATACCAAGATAAACGGTCCGGAAAAGACAGCGACAATCGCCATCAGGGCCATCAGCAAAATGCAGACAAGATTGGCGTTTCTGGCACTGTCACGACCGACCGCCAAATAGAGGGCCAGAATGACATTCAGAAGGCTCACGATATGCGCGTAGACAGGTGCTGCATTGTACCACTGGTCGTGCTCGAAAACCGGTGCGAACGGGAGGAAAAAGACGAGCAGATACAATTGGGTGCAGAAGTGCGAGGCGGTTGGATTAATGCCTAGGACGCGCGCTAGGACAAACATCGAAAGCGCGAGCTCCAGAAAATAGACGATATAGGACAGAATGTAGTTGGTCTCGGTGCCGAACGGCAGTCCGAGCGCGAGCGCGCCGGGGTTGAACCACGGAAGATTGGGAAGCTGTATCGATCCAGTTCCAATCAGCAGGCTGAATGGGCTGGGGTCTGCGAAATCCGAATAACGTAGGATGGACGTAGCGTTCCATGCCGCCCACTCGCCGTCGGCGCCGCGGTAAAGTTCGGCTCCCGCAACTTCAATCATCCCGATTACGACGACGACCACTAGAGCCGCCCAGCTGAGAACTGTGCACCAACGCACAGCATGAACCTCGGGCAGCGAGTTACTATGTGGAGTGGCAGACGGCATTTGACGGCCTTTATCGCGCTGCGCCGGTGGAGTCAGGCTCGCTAATCTCCAGGCGCACGATTTCGATCCGTCCGACATCGATGTCGCCTCCGGATGGTGCGACGAGTCTCAGCCAGACTTCGACACCGGTTGCCTCATCGGAAACCGTGTGGGACAGCGGGATGGCCACTTCGGAATTGCCTTGCGTGGGCGGCAGCGGCCTCCCGTTGCCACTTGCACCGTCATGAATGTAGAAGCTTGCCATCGGCAATGACATCGGCCGGTCAGTTTTGAGAACGAGGTTTACGTCGATCGTTCGACCCCGAAGTCTTACCGGGTCCGGAAGAAAAATTCCGATTCGCCAATCCGCGTTCTTGTGTCCGTCAGACGGTGGTTCCGCGACTGTGATCGTACACGGACTACCGTCGACGGGGGCTGTCGAGAATCGGATCTCGCCGTACTCCCCGAAGCCGTAGAGGGTCATTGCGGCGGACCTGACACTTCCGTTTTCGGCACCGGATAGGGACCGGACGACCGGGCACCGGGGTACGTCGCGTTCGAATGTCTCTGAGAGATCGGGGCGCCAGGTAAGGACATAGAGATTGCCCGCGACCAGAATGACGCCCAGGAAGATCGTCCACATCGTGACAAGTCGGAGCGGGTGTGATGTCCGGAACGATCGCATCAGCCGCTCTGGATCCCGGGCGCGTTCATCGCCTTGGGCGCGTCAGGTTTTGGCACGGTGGGCAATTGTCGCAAAGTTCCCTAGTGGGAGACTGATCAAGGGGCGTGAAAAGGTCGGGAATGGTATGCGTTCTAGTCCGATGGTCGCGAGACCCGCATGGAGAAAATACGTCGCGGGAAAGCTGTTCCATGTCCTGTGCGTCGAGACCCGTTCGAATCCCGAGCGGAGCAGGAGTGTTCGCATGGTCTCCGGGGTGAAGAGATGTGGGTGCTGCATCGTGTAGGGCGGCCATCGGCGCCCCAACGTACGTGCCAGAAGCGAAGCGCGATTGTGGGTCACGAGAAACAAGGCGCCGCCAGGCTGAAGGGAATCGCGGACTTCCGAGAGCAATTGGGCAGGATCCAGAATATGGTCAAGAACATGGATCATGGCGGCAATCGAGATACTCCCCGGCTGAACGTCTGCTGCTGAGAAACGTCCGCTCCGGATCTCGACCGAATGACCTCGCATGCGTTCCGCGATGGCATCGTGGGTGGAGTGGTTCGGTTCGTAGAGAATGAAGCTTTCGAAGTTGCCCTTCTGCGCGCATTGTTCCGCAAAGATCCCGATATCCGCGCCGATCTCCAGGAATCGCCCATTCACCTGAGTGTTGCGCGATAGCGTATCGAAGTAGGAGGCTTGGGTTCGGGTTCTCGCCTCGAGCGGTGCGAGTTCCATGTTTTCGGGCTGGTCGGCGTACAGGTCGGCGAGTTGGTTCTCTGAGAAATACTGCGGGCAAAAACACCCTCCACAGCTGCTGCATTCCTTGTAGGTGAAAAAAATGCGGCTGGCGTCATAGTCCGAGAGGAAGCGGCCCAATTGCTGTGGCGGAAGCTCTTCCGCGCGTGGCGATGAGGCCGCAATCTCTCGTCGAGAGCCCGTCGCATCTGCGCCGCAGATCGGGCACTCACTGCGTTCGCGATAGTTGTTGTCGATGTTGGTCAAGGCGATCTCGAGTCGGCGGCCGGTAAGGATTCCGGGTGAGGAAGTGACC
>JAEPNS010000249.1 GCA_017643325.1 Alphaproteobacteria bacterium
GTTGCGGCGTAACCGGCGTGTCGACCGCTTCGACGCCCATCGGGGCGAGCGCATCGAGGATGGCGTTGACGATCGTCGGTGTCCCGGCGACCGTGCCGCCTTCGCCCACGCCTTTCGCCCCGATCGGGTTCGACTTGCTCGGCACCGGGCTGAAGTCGACCTTGATCTCCGGCATCACGTCCGCGCGGGGCATGCCGTAGTCCATGAAGGATCCGGCGAGGAGCTGTCCGCTGTCCCGGTCGTAGGTCACGTCCTCGAGCAGTGCCTGGCCGACACCCTGCACCACGCCCCCATGAATCTGCGCCTGTGCGAGCAGCGGATTGATCACCGTCCCGATATCGTCGACAACATTGTACCGGTCGATCGTGACCGCGCCGGTGTCGGGATCGATCTCGACTTCCGCGATGTGGCAACCGTTCGGGAAACTCGGGACCTCGGCGGCGAAGGCACCCTCGCCACGCAGGCCGACCCCGAGCTCTTCACTCGGCAGGTGCACCGGAATGAACGACATCTGCGCTACCTGCTTGAGCGGCATCTCCTTGTCCGTGCCCGCGATGGTGAACTTGCCCTCGGCAAACTCGATGTCCGCCGCATCGGCTTCCATGAAATGAGCGGCAAATTTCTTGCCCTTCTCGATGACGTCATTCGCGGCCGCCTGCAGCGCACTGCCGCCGACCATCATGGAGCGGGATGCGTAAGTTCCACGCCCGATGGCGACCTCGTCGGTGTCCGCCTGGGACAGTCGGATGTCCTCGAAGGGCACGCCCAGCCAGTCCGACACCATCTGCGAGAAAGACGTCTCGTGACCCTGGCCGTGCGACAGCACGCCGGAAATCACCGTCACGGTCCCGCTGGGGTCAAACCGGATTTCCATGCGCTCGTTGAAGATGCCGGTATTGTCCACGTAGTAGACCAGTCCGCGACCGCGCTTGAGGCCTTTGGCCTCGGTCTCGGCCTTGCGCGCCTCGTAGCCGTCCCAGTCGGACATCGCCTGGCATTTCTCCAGCGCCGTCGCGTAGTCACCGGTGTCGTAGGTCCAGCCCGTCTGGGTGGCGTGCGGCATGTCGTCCGGCTTGATGAAATTGATGCGCCGCAGGTCGGCCCGGTCGATCCCGGTTTCCCGGGCGGCTTTGTCGATCAGCCGTTCCATGATGTAGACGGCTTCCGGCCGCCCCGCGCCGCGGTAGGGCACGGTCGGCGCCGTGTTCGTGAACACCGCCTTGTTGATCACGTCGACCGCCGGGATGTTGTAGACGGTCGGCGCGAGCTTGACGGCGAACAGCACCGGCACCGCGCCCGCGCCCTCGATATAGGCGCCGACATTGTGCAGGCCGTGCCAGCGCAGGCCGATGAACTTCCCGTTCTCGTCGAGCGCGAGTTCGGCCTCGACCGTCTGGTCGCGTCCATGGTCGTCGCCCATGAGCGATTCGGACCGTGTCGCGATCCATTTGACCGGCCGCTCGATGCGCTTGCACGCCCACGCGACGACGGCTTCCTCGGGATAGACATGGCCCTTCATGCCGAAGCCGCCGCCGACATCCTTGGCGACGACACGGATCATGCTCTCAGGTACCTTCAGGTTCTGCTGCGACAGGCCCTGCCGGATGCCATGGACGTTCTGTGTGCTTGTGTAGAAGGTGAGGCGGCCGTTGCTGGTGTCGAACTCGCCGAGGCAGCCGCGCGGTTCCATCGTCACCGCGTCGAGGCGGTTGTTGTGGAGCTTTAGTTTCGTGATGTGGTGCGCCTTGCCGAACGCGGCCTCGGTTTCATCGGCGTTCCCAAGCCGCAGGGTGAAGCTGGTGTTGTTCTCGGCTTCGTCCCAGACCAAGGGTGCTCCGTCGGCCACCGCGTCCTCGGCCATGACTACGGCGGGCAGGTCGTCATAGTCGACGGAGACAAGGTCGGCGGCGTCGCGCGCCTGGGCCTCGGTTTCGGCGATCACCACGGCCACGCGCTCGCCGACGAAACGGACGCGGTCGATCGCGAGGGGCATGTGGGACGTGCGGTGTCCCGGAGGGCCGCCCATGTCTTCCGGCATTACGCCGCCGGTCGGGCCCATGCCGTCACCGGCATAGTCCTTGCCGGTCAGCACCGCGACGACGCCCGGTGCCGCTTCGGCGTCCGAAGTGTCGATGTCCTTGAGGTCCGCGTGGGCAGACGTCGAATAGACGAATGCCGCATAGGTCTGGCGCGGAAGCACCATGTCCGAGACATAGCGTCCCCGCCCCGTGAGAAACTTGGGGTCCTCCTTCCGGTGAACCGACTGACCTATCCCGAACTGCATGACTTCACTCCTCCCGAAAACAACTTTGAAAGACTAGCGCCGCAGGCTCAGAAGGGCGAGTCCGCGCCGTCGAGCCACGCCCGGCCCCGCGCGTACAGGGCCTCGACTTCCGCGCCGCGCGTGCCCGGCATGTCGGTTTTCACGTCCATTCCGTTCTGGGACTGGAGATAGGCGAGATGCCGGTACCCCTCGGGGAATCCGTTCAGGATCTCGCTGTCCAGTTCGAGCCGTGCGGCGGGATCGACCGGGTCCATTCGGTCCTTCTCGTAGATCGGCTGGCGCAGGACGAGACCCCAGCGACCATCGCGGCGCTCGAAGAAATCGTAGAACCGCCCCGTGCACACGACGTCGACCAGCACGTCATGCACGGGCGCGCGCTGGGCTATGGTCATCTTCGTCTGGGAAATAGCCCGGTCGCCGGAAACATCGATCGAATTTCCACCGAGAAAGTGATGCACGTTCAGGCCTTTCTTCCAGCCCGCCTTGCTCATTGCGATGAACTCGTCGACCGTGCCCTGCGTCCATGTCGCCTGCATCACACCGTCGTCGTGCCAGACCGTGCGGAAGCGGTCCCACATGCCGGCATCGCGCCACACGGCCCAATTGTCCACGAGCTCGCGTATGGCGAGGCGGTCTTCCTGTTCGCTTGTCATCGGGTTCCCCTTCGAACTCCAGGTAAACTGCTCCGTTCGAGCCGCCAGGTCATGGTTTCGCGCCGTGAGCTTCCAGGATTTCGACCATCTCCACGAATCCTCGTTCCCTTGCCAGGGCCAATGGAGACATGCCGCGACCGTCCGGGATGTTCACGTCGGCGCCCGCCTCGACCAGCGCACGCAGGGTTGCCACGTGGCGCGGACCGCCATCCCCGAGCACGATGGATTCGATCAGCGCAGTCCAGTTCAGGTTATTGATGTGATCGAGCGGCGCGCCGGCAGTGATCAGGCGGCGCACCACTTCGTCATGGCCGAGATGGGCCGCCGCGATCAGGGCGGTGCCGTCATAGCGGCTCGTAACGAGCCCGGGATCGCCGCCGCCTTCCAGCACTAAGCGAACCATGTCCGGGTCGTCGGCGACGGCAGCAATCGTGATCGCGTCGTATCGGTCCTTGTCCAGCGCGTTGACGTCCGCGCCCGCCGCGATCAGGGCCCGGGCCGCGTCGTCGTGACCCAAATGCGCGGCGACCATCAAGGGTGTGCGGCCGCGGCCGTCGCGCGCGTCCGGGTTCGCGCCCGCTGCCGAGAGGCCCTCGATTTTTGCAACGTCGCCCGACGCTGCGGCGGCGTGAAGGCCGTCATACCGGGCGAGCTCAACCGCGCTTGGCGGCACCTGCGCGTGCGCCGGAAGTGCGGCAAGGACGAGGGCGGTCGAGAGGATCGCGAGAAATTTCATTCGTTGGGCTGCCGGTGAAAGAGCATGGCGCCACTGTACAGCAGAAACCCGCCAATGCCCGCACACCCGACAAGGATTGCGACCGGGACAGGACTGGCGTGCGGAAGCATGCCCGCGATCTGCCCGAAACCGGCGCCGATGGTCATCTGGAGGAACATGACGAGGCCCGAGGCCGAACCGGCGATCCGCGGATTGACGCTGACCGCACCCGCCTGGGCGTTCGGCATCGCGAGGCCGTGGCAGGTGCCCATGAAAAACCCCGGTGCGAAAATCGCCCATGGCGTGATGAACCCGGCCAGAAGCAAGGCGGGAATTGCAATCGCGGACAGCGCGGCGCCGGCGCTTCCCCAGCGGATCATCCGGTCGAGGCCGATGCGTTCGGTGAACCTCGAGCTGAGGACGGTGCCGAGCAGGAAACTCCCGGTCATCAGCATGAACCAGAGGCCGAATGCTGACGGCGAGGCGTCGAACACCTCGACCATGACGAAGGGCATGCCGCCCGCGATCACCATGAACATGCCCATGCCACAACCTGCATATCCCGCATAGGCGAGGAATGCCGGCGTGCGCAGGAGCTCCGGGAAGGCCCGCAGCATCTGGCGCAGTATGTTCGAGCCGGTGTCGGGTGTGTGGGTCTCGCGCACGCCGGGAACCGCGACAACGAGAGAGATCGCTCCCATCGCGACGGCGAGGACGAAGACATAGCGCCAGCCCGCGAATTCCGCGAGGAAACCGCCGACAACGGGGGCCACGATCGGCGCGATGATCACGATGGACATCACCTGGCCGATCACGCGCGCCGACTGCTCGCGGGAGAACATGTCGCGGATGATGGCGCGGCTGATTACCAGGCCCGCCGCACCTCCGATGGCCTGCACGACGCGGCCGAAGATCAGCACCTCGATGTTCGCCGACCATACGCACAGCGCGCTGCCGGCGACGAACATCACCAGGCCGAACAGGATCACCGGCTTGCGGCCAAAGCGGTCCGCAGCAGGCCCGTAGCCGATGGTCGAGATCGCCATCGTGACGACGCCCAGCGTCAGGGTGAGCTGGGTGACCGCATCACTCGCGCCGAATGCCGTCTCTATGGACGGCAGGACCGGCAGGATCACGTGGATCGAGATCGGTCCCAGCCCGGCGATAAGCGCCAGCATGACGACGAGTTTGAAGTTGCGTTGTGTGGCCATCGGGTCCGGTCGGACGGGGTGGGCAGGATGACGAATGCGTCGCTTCTTCTATAGGCTCTTGGGTCGGAAAATCGAAGCCGAAGCGGCGGCACTACTGGAACCCCTTATGTCCGAAGACCTGATCGCACTCGATGCCGTCGATGCCGTTGCCCGGCTGAAGTCCGGCGACGTATCGGCCTCCGAGCTTGTCGAGGCCGCCCTGGCGCGGATCGAGGACGTGAACGGCGCGGTGAACGCAGTCGTGACAACCTGCCCGGAGCAGGCACGCGAGGCTGCCGAACGTGCCGACACGAGCACTCCGCTCGCGGGGTTGCCCATTGTCGTCAAGGATTTGAACGAGGTCGGGGGTGTGCGCACGACCTACGGTTCACCGATTTTCTCCGAAAATGTGCCCGAACGTGACGAGGTGA
>JAEPNS010000024.1:0-6817 GCA_017643325.1 Alphaproteobacteria bacterium
TGGGCTTGGACGGGTATGCCTGGGCGATCGCGTCGGTAAAGGTCGCGCCCATCGCCATGACGGCGACGCCGGCAAACAGCGCCCGCCTTGTGAATGTGTTGAGCATCTCTCCCTACTCCTTGTTCTTGGCTGAACATCTCCGGGACCAGTGTTGCCCGGAACGAACTCGACTGCACGGTTATCTTATCAACCGTTCAGTTAATAATGATAGGCCAAGACGCGGGGCCTTGCAAAGCTATTCGCTTGCGGGCGCGCTTTTCAGGAAGGACATCAGCAGGTCCACCACATGTTCCCGGCGATGGGCGATCTCGGTGTCGGAGGTGAAGTCGCGGCCGAAAATCGCAGACAGCGTGTGCCTGTTCGAGAGGTGGAAGAAGCATAGCGATGCAATCGTGATGTAGAGGTCGACCGGCTCGATGTCCCGAACGAACACGCCGGCGGCCCGCCCGCGCGCGAGGGTGCCGCCGATGGTCTGTTCGAGCCGGGCATGCAGTCCGCTGAGCTGCACCGAGTCCCGCACATGCCTGGCCTCGTGCAGGTTTTCGTCGCCCAGCAGCGCCACGAAATAGCGGTGGGAGACCATGTAGTCGAAGTTGAACTCGATGAAGGTCCGCATCGCATCTTCGGGCGGCAGGCGTTCGAGGTCCAGCTCCTGTTCGCCGATCCGGATTTCCTCGTAGGCCTGCTGGAGCACGGCGGTGTAGAGGCTCTCCTTGTCGCCGAAGTAATAGTAGAGCAGCTGTTTGTTGACGCCGGCGGCCGCCGCGATCGCGTTGACGCGTGCGCCGCTCAGGCCCTTGTCGGAGAATTCGCCACGTGCCGCCTCGAGCAGGCGGGCCTTGGTCCACTCCGGGTCGCGGAGCGAGTCGGACGGGCGTTTGGGAGGTGCGGCGGTCATCGGGCGATTGTCGGGTCCCTCAATTCGTTGCGCAATCAACCATTGGGCGGAGGATCTGGCAAGCGGCGGCGGCCCGCGGTTCAGGCATGGCCGACGAAAACGGGGCTTGCCCAGGCCATCTGTCCGTTGGTCTGGCGCGCACGCAGGTACACCTGGCCGCGCCCGTCGGGAATATCGACCGTCTGGCGGCCGGCGACCCGGCTCTCGTTCAGCGGCAGCAGGCGGTGCCACTGGTATCCTTCGGCGGGGAAGGGCCCGGTGAACCGGTTGACCGAACCGTCGAGCAGTTGGCCGAGCGTTGTGCGAACCGTCTGCGCGACCGGTTGCGTCAGCGAGAGCTCGATCGCGGTGTCGGCGGTACCTTCGACTTCCAGCACCACGCTCTGGTTGGGGTTCTGGCGATAGGCCCCCCGGCGCGACGTGTAGGACCGGATCGACAGGTCGCGCGCACCGTTCGCAGAAAACCGGTGGCGCCGGTCCTCGTCGAAGGGGCCGGACTGCAGGCAGGGAAAGTGGCGCAGGATCCGGCCGTCGGCGACGCGCACGTCCATGGCCCAGTCGCAGGTGCGCTCCAGTGCGAGGTCGCCCCAGGGCCCCCAGCCCCATTCGAGACGCAGCTGCACCGGCCCGGAGAAGGCTTCGCCGCCTGGCGTTCGCGTGTCCGGGTGGGCGCGGTGTACGACATGCCCGTTCGCAACGATGTCCACGACATCGATCTCGTCGCGCCCGCGCACGTCGAAGGCGACCTCGACCGATGCGCGGGGGTCGATCGTCTCGCCCATCTGCGCGCCGTCGGCGGTGAATGCGAGCTCGATCCGGTCGCCGGTCAGCGCGTAGGTACGCCGCGCGCGGATGGCGTCGAGGATCGCCGGCCGGCTGTTCTCGGTCACGAGCGCCGCCATCAGCCCCTCGCCATAGGCGCCCGGAAAGCCGCTGTGGCTGTCCGACGACGCAACGAAGCCGAAACGCATCCCGGCATCGAGCGCGTGGCGGACGGTATTCGACGTCTGGCGCCCGCCCATCGAGTGGTTGAAGAAGTCAAACGGGCCGCGGTCGGATTCCGAATTTCCGTGCTCCGAATAGATTTCGACAACAGGCGTGCAGGCTTCGTCGAAGACGTCCCAGTTCACACCGCGCCGCCCGGACGGGTAGGCCAGGTGGTGCGGGATCATCAGGGCGTTCTCGCCGATGCAGAACTTTCGAAGTTCGCCGACCGTGTCCGGGCAGACCAGCGGCCGGTGGTCTTCGGGGAACACGACGCACTGGTCGCCGAAATGGCTCGAATGCCATTCGTAGCCGAGGAAGGCGCTGAAGTCGGGGTTGCGGTTGGCGTCGGCGATCAGGTCCTGCACCTTGGGCCAGCCGTTCGCCAGGCGTTCAAATCCGTCCAGCCAGTGTTTCTCGCGCCCGCCTTCCATCTCCTCCATGTCGTGCCAGCTCGCGTGGCCCGTAAAGGCGAAGAAGTCGAGGTGGCCCCGCGCCACGTCGATGGAACGCTCCAGCGAGCCGACGCCGTAGCCCAGCGCGTTGTGGTTGTGGATGTCGCCGAAGAGAATTTCGTAGGAGGGGCTCATGAAGTCCTTGCGGCTGGAAGGCCGATCCCGCTATTATTCAACCAAATGGTTATAACGACCAGCTTAGGCCCGGTCGGCGTGGCCATGCAAGTTTCGGAGAGCACAGCATGGTCGAAATTCTCGATCCCGCCAAACTGCCGGACCGCTTCGACGACGAGGACGCGGTCGAGGACTTCATGGCGCGGCCCAGCCAGGCGCTGGTCGACGATCTCATGGCGATCGACGGCGACATCATGATCCTTGGCGCGGGCGGCAAGATGGGGCCGACCCTCGCACGCCTCGCGAAGAACGCCGCGCCCCACAAGACCGTCTACGCGGTCGCCCGCTTTTCCGAGGCCGGGGTGGAGGAACGCATGGCGTCGAACGGCGTCGAGACCATCAAGGCCGACCTGCTCGACCGCGACGCGCTCGCCGGCCTGCCGGATGTGGCAAACGTGGTGTTCATGGCCGGGCGCAAGTTCGGTTCCGAGGGCTCGCAGGAACTCACCTGGGCGATGAATGTTCATGTCCCCGCCCTGGTGGCAGAGCGCTTCCGGGAATCCCGGATCGTCGCGTTTTCGACCGGCTGCGTGTACCCGTTCGTGCCGACCGACTCCCAGGGCGCGACCGAGGACGTGCCGCCCGATCCGCCGGGCGAGTACGCCCAGTCCTGCGTCGGACGCGAAAGGATGTTCCAGTATTTCTCGAACCGGTACGGGACGCCGGGCGTGCTGATCCGGCTGAATTACGCGATCGACATGCGCTACGGGGTGCTGTTCGACATCGCCACCAAGGTCGCGAACGGCGCGCCGGTCGACGTGACGACGGGCCACGCCAACGTCATCTGGCAGGGCGATGCGAACAGCCAGGCCCTGCGGTCGCTCGCGCACTGCCAGTCGCCGCCGCTCGCGCTGAACGTCAGCGGACCGGAGACGATCTCCGTGCGCTGGGCGGCCAGGCGTTTCGCAGAGATCTACGGCAAGCCGGTCGAGATCGTGGGCGAGGAGGCGGAGGCTTGCTGGCTGACCAACGCTGCCAAGGCGGCCTCGCTGTTCGGCTATCCCGCGGTGCCGCTCGACCGGATGATGCTCTGGGTGGCCGACTGGGTTGCCAGGGACATGCCCAGCCTCGCCAAGCCGACCCACTTCGAGGCCCGCGATGGCCGCTATTGAGGGACTGACCCGGGTCTCTCTCGACGAAGAACATCTCGACGACGCCTGCGCGCTGGTCGATGAGGCCGGCTGGAACGAGACGGCCGACGACTGGCGTATGATGATCGATGCCGGACATGCCATCGGCTTCGAGGACGGGAACGGAAAGCTCGTCGCTTCGGCGCTGACACTGCCCTATGGCGAGGATTTCGGCTGGATCAGCATGGTGCTGGTCACCGCGGCCTGGCGGCGCAAGGGCATCGCGACCTGGCTGCTCGACGCGTGCATCGCCGAACTGGAAAACGCGGGGCGGATCCCGGTCCTCGATGCCACGCCGGATGGCGAGAAGGTCTACGAACGTCTGGGCTTCGAATCCCATTTCACGATCAGGCGCTGGCAGTCATCCAGCCCTGCCGCCCCTGCGCGGGGCGACCCGGCCGTGCGTCCGCTGACCGGTGACGATCTTCCCGGTCTCTTTGGATACGATCGGGAGATTTTCGGAGGCAACCGGGCATCGGTTCTGGCCGATATCGCGTTGCGCAACGGCCATGGCGGCTGGGTGATAGACGGCAGAAACGGATTCCTGCTTTCGCGCGCCGGACGCCGCGCCCGGCAGCTCGGGCCGCTCTGCGCCGACGATGACGCGACGGCCACGGCGTTGCTGTCGGCCGCGCTCGCCCAGTTCGAGGAGCCCGTTTTCATCGATGTGCCCGACCGGCATACGGCCGTCTGCGAGATGCTCGAGGCGCAGGGCTTCACCGTGCAGCGCCCGTTCCGGCGGATGTACCGGGGCGACACTGACGGTTTCGGAGATATCGCGCGCAGCTACGCAATCGCTGGCCCCGAACTGGGATAGGAATCCAACATGGCATTGCACTGGACCGACTGGGACGCGGATGTCCTTGCCACCCTGCGCCGGGGCGTCGCGATCCCGGCGAATCCGCTCGCGCTGGATGCGCAACGCAACTTCGACCCGCGCCGCCAGCGCGCGCTGACGCGCTACTATGTCGACGCGGGCTCCGGCGGCTTGGCGGTCGGCGTGCACACCACCCAGTTCGAGATCCGCGACGTGGGCCTGTACGAGCCGGTCCTGAAACTCGCGGCGGAAACCATGGACGACTGGTCCGACCGCCCGCTGGTCCGGATCGCGGGGCTGGTCGGCAGGACCGACCAGGCCCTTTCGGAAGCGGCGGTCGCGCGCGACCTCGGCTACCACGCGGGCCTGTTGAGCCTGGCGGCGTGGAACGGGGCGTCCGATGACGAGATCATCGCCCATTGCGAGGCCGTTGCGAAGGAGGTGCCTCTGGTCGGCTTCTACCTCCAGCCCGCCGTCGGTGGCGTGCTGCTGGGCTCCGATTTCTGGCGCCGCTTCGCGCAGATCGACAATGTCGTGGCGATCAAGATGGCGCCCTTCAACCGCTACCGCACCCTCGACGTGATCCGTGGCGTCGTCGAGGCGCGGGCCGAGGACAAGGTCACGCTCTACACCGGCAATGACGACCACATCGTCTACGACCTGATCACGCCCTTCACCGTAATGCGCGACGGCGAACCCGTCGTGGCGCGGATCGTCGGCGGATTGCTCGGCCACTGGTCGGTCTGGACGAAGGCCGCGGTCGAACTGCTGGAGCGATGCCACGAGGTCGCGGGCGGGGAGAGCGTCCCTGCCGGGATGCTCGCGCTCGACAGTCAGGTGACCGACGCCAACGCAGCCTTCTTCGATGTGGCGAACGATTTCGCCGGCTGCATCGCCGGCTGCCATGAGGTGCTGCGCCGGCAGGGCCTGCTGGAGGGGACCTGGTGTCTGAACCCGGACGAAACGCTGAGCCCCGGCCAGAGCGCGGAGATCGACAGGGTCTACGCCGCCTATCCGCACCTCAACGACGACGCCTTCGTGGCGGAGAACCTGGAGCGCTGGCTCGGCGAATGAGGCTCGCGCTCTGCAACGAGATCCTCGACGACCGCGACCTGGCGGCCCAGTGCGCCTATGCGGCCGAACTCGGCTACGAGGGTCTCGAGCTGGCGCCCTACACCATGGATGAGCAACCGCACCGTCTGCCGGCGGCGCGGCGGCGCGATATCCGCCGGACGGTCGAGGCGGCCGGGCTTCGCGTCTCGGGTCTGCACTGGCTGCTGGTGAAGCCGGAGGGACTCTCGCTGACCGACCCGGACGCGGAGGTGCGTGCGCGCACGGTCGAGGTGATGTGCGAGCTGGCGCGGCTGTGCGGCGATCTCGGTGGCGACGTGCTCGTGCACGGCTCGCCGAAACAGCGCTGGATACCGGACGATCCGGTCGCCGCCGCCGCGGCCCGGCACTGGGCGCTTGATGCGTTCGCAAAGGCGGGCGACGCGGCGCGCGAGGCGGGCGTGACCTATTGCATCGAGGCGCTCGCGCCGCCGCACGCGAACTTCATCACCACCGTTGCCGAGGCGGCGGCGATCGTCGACGAGATCGGGAACCCCGCGCTGCGGACCATGATCGACACAGGCGCGGCGCGCGCCAATCCCGGCGAGGCGCCGGTCGAGGAGCTGGTTGCGGCATGGTATCCGTCGGGCCATGTCGCCCACATCCAGTTTCGTGACCGAACCCGGCGCGGGCCGGGGCAGGGCGATGACGATTTCGCCGGGGTGATCGATGCCCTGCGCGCGCATGGCTACGACGGATGGATCGCCGTCGAGCCCATCGAACTGGACCCGGATGGGCCGACGGTGGCGGCGTTCTGCGCCGACTACCTGAGGCCGCTGCTGGAGACATAACCTCGGGCATCCTTCGAGACGGGCCTTCGGCCCTCCTCAGGATGAGGACGGTGGGAAAAACAACAAACTCATCCTGAGGAGCACGCAATGCGTGCGTCTCGAAGGATGCTTGGAAACAATTCGTCACCCACGAAAAAGGGCCGCACCGTCGCCGGCGCGGCCCAGTTCGTCAGGGAGGGTAATCCTAGTTGGTCGCCGTCGGCATCTTGGTCGACATGTCGAGGAAGTCGTTCCGGTAGAACGACGTCACGTCATACGCCTCGATGTCGAAGGAGGTCTCGACCGCGTCATAGTCGGTCTTCATGCGCGCCGGGTCGAAGTAGCCGAGCGCACCCTCCGTGCTCGACTTGGCCGTCATCAGCTCGACGACGAGGTCCCAGTTGTTCTGGACATCCTCGACCTTCTGGCTGCCCGCCTTGGCGAGTGTCTCGACGCAGGGCTTGGAGTTCGCCGCGCAC
>JAEPNS010000024.1:6827-17780 GCA_017643325.1 Alphaproteobacteria bacterium
TTCCGGGTTGTCCTTGAGCCAGGCGCCGTTGGCGATGATCGAGTTGCCGTACGGGTTGAAGCCGAGGTCACGCAGGGCCACGAAGCCCATGTCGTCGCCCAGGATGCGCTGCCAGATGTAGTGCGTGTTGTAGAACTGGGTCGTCGCGTCGATGGAGCCCGCTTCCAGCGCGGCCATCTTTGCATTCGGCTTCACGTTCACGAACTTCACTTCGTCCGGCTTGATGTCCAGCACCTTCGCGATGGCCGGCCACATCTGGCGCGCCGCGTCGAACGGCGGGTTGCCGATGGTGCGGCCCTTGAGATCGTCGAAGCTCGCGATGCCCGAGGATTTCTTCCAGTACAGGCCGTAAGGCGAGTTCGCGTAGATGTTCATCACTGCGACAAGGTCCGCGCCCTTGCCGCGCGCCTGCAGCGCCGTCGGCAGGTCGGCAATCCCGAGCTGGTTGCGGCCGACGCCCACCTTCTTGGCCGACGCGCCCGAACCGGTGCCGTCCTCGATCACCAGGTCGATGCCCGCATCCTTGTACCAGCCCTGTTCGCGCGCCCAGTAGATCGGCGCGTGGTCGCCGCCCGGCACCCAGTTCAGGACGAAGTTGATGGTTTCCTCGGCCTGGGCCTGCGCCGCGCCGAGCGTGCTCGCAACCGCGATGGCCGCGCCGGCGAGCAGGGTTTTCACATGTCCGTTCATGGCTATGCTGTCTCCTCCATGTTCGATCCCGGCGCGTTCCGGCCGGTTTCTGGCAGGCATTATAAACAAGTCTTGAGCGCAAGTAACCAGTTAGTTATGTTCCGCGCAACCTTGGGAGGGGCCTCACATGTCGGCTGATACTTGGCGCAAGATTTCGATCGCGGTCGCGGTGCATGTCGCGTTTGTCGCGGTCTGGTGGCTGGCGGTGATTCTCGCCGATGTACCGGAGTTCATCCTGCCGACGCCCTGGCTGGCGCTGCAGACGCTGGGCGAGGAGAACTACAACTGGGTGCGCCACTTCTCGATCACCGCGCAGGAGATCTTCGGCGGCTACATCCTCGCCGTCGTCGTCGGCGTGACCTTTGCCGTGCTGACCACCTGGTCGCGGCGGCTCGACGAGATGCTCACGCCGCTGCTGGTCACGCTCAACATGATTCCCAAGGTGGCGATGGCGCCGCTGTTCATCGTCTGGCTGCGCTTCGGCATCCAGACCAACATCGTCATCACCTTCACGATCTGCTTCTTCCCGATCCTGCTGAACACTGCGCGCGGGCTGCGCGAGGTCGAGCCCGAGCTGCTCGACCTCGTGAAATCGCTGCACGGGAACCGCTGGCAGGTGTTCACCAAGATCCAGCTTCCCGGCGCGCTGCCCTATGTTTTCTCGGGCATGAAGGTGGCGACGGTGCTCGCCGTCGCGGGCGCGATCGTGGGCGAGTTCATCCAGTCCGACGGCGGGCTGGGCTGGTTCATGCTGATTACCCAGGAGGCGCTGAACACCGATGCGATGGTGATGGCGCTGATGCTGGTGACCCTGATCGGGGTGCTTCTCTACGGCTCGGTGATCCTGCTCGAACGCATCTTCGTCGTGCAGGACGCGCGGGTGGAATAGCGCGATGTCCGAGGCCTTCATTTCGCTCAAGGACGTCCGCAAGGTCTACCGCACGCGCACCGAGGAATTCGAGGCGATCCAGTCGATCACCATGGACGTTCAGGCGGGCGAGCTGGTGAGCATCGTCGGGCCGTCGGGCTGCGGCAAGAGCACGCTGCTCAAGATCCTCGCGGGCCTGCACCCGCATGACGGCGGCGACGTGCGGATCGGCTCGGCGGCCGAGCCCTTCGATCCCTCGCGCGACATCGGGATGGTGTTCCAGCAGCCGCTGCTGCTGAAGTGGCGGCGCATCCGCGAGAACGTGCTGCTGCCGGCGGAAATCCTCGGCCTGCCGAAGAAGGAGGCGCGCGAGCGCGCGGACGACCTCTTGCAGATGGTCGGCCTCGCCGGTTTCGAGCAGAGCTATCCCTACGAGCTGTCCGGCGGGATGCAGCAGCGCGCGGCCATTGCCCGGGCGCTTGTGCACGACCCGAAGCTGATCCTGATGGACGAGCCGTTCGGCGCGCTCGACGCGCTGACCCGCGAGCGGATGAACATCGAGCTGCTGCGCATCTGGCAGGAGAGCCAGAAGACGATCCTCTTCGTGACCCACGGCATCCAGGAGGCGGTGTTCCTGGGCTCGCACGTCGCGGTGATGACCTCCGGCCCGGCTCGTCTGGCCGAGCACATGGAGATCGACCTCCCCGAGGACCGCGATCTCGCGATAAAGACCGACGAGAAGTTCGGCGAGTACACCCGCCACATCTACAAGCTGCTCGACCTCGACTGAACCGCGCCGTCAATCGACGATGTTGGCTCCGTTGTCGACATAGACGACATTGCCCGTCATCCCGTCCGCCTGGTCCGAGGCCAGGAAGGCCGCGACCCCGCCGATCTGCTCGATGGTGACCAGCGCGTGGCGCGGCGCCTTGGCGGCGGCGCGCTCCATCAGCTCGTCGAACCGGTCGATCCCGGACGCGGCCCGGGTTTTCAGTGGGCCCGGTGAGATCGCGTAGACACGGATGTTCCCCGGCCCGAGTTCCGCGGCCATGTAGCGCACGCTGGCCTCCAGTGCCGCCTTCACGGGACCCATCAGGTTGTAGTTGTCGACGACTTTCTCGGCGCCGTAGTAGCTCATGGTCATCAGCGCGCCGCCGTCGGTCATCAGCGGCTCGGCGTGGCGGGCCATGCGGATGAACGAATGGCACGACACGTTCATCGCCATGTCGAATCCCTCGCGCGAGCAGTCCGTGACCCGCCCGTGCAAATCCTCGCGTGGCGCGAACGCGACCGAATGGAGCAGGAAGTCGAGCCTGCCCCAGGACTGTCCGAGGCGCGCGAACAGTTGTCGCACCTGTCCCGGTTCGCGCACGTCGCAGGGAAGGAAGAGCTCTGCCTCGAGCGCCTCGGCGAGCGGTTGCACATGGGCGCGCGCCTTGTCGTTGAGGTAGGTGACGGCAAGATCCGCGCCCGCGGCGCGGAACGCCGCGGCGCAGCCGAACGCGATCGACCGGTCGTTGGCGATTCCGACAACGAGGCCATTCTTGCCGGATAGGTCGGGGGGCATGGCACGCTCCGGATCTGGGTATCAGGACTCCGGGGCTCTAATGCGCGGTGTGTGTTACAGGCGCATGTGCGCAGCGCGGCAAAATTGTCGCAGGTGGCGAAAGTCCGTCAGGCCACCCGCGGCGCGTCGGCCTTGCGGCCCTCGTAGAGGTCGCGGCCCTCGACCAGCGCGCGGATCTTCCCGTCGGCGATGGCGCGTGGCAGCATCCAGAATCCGCAGTCGGGATTGATGTAGGTGACACGACCCTCGCCGAGCGCGTTCTCGGCATGCTCGAGCGCGCGGGCGATCTCCTCGGCGCTCTCGATCTGGGTCTGCTTGATGTCGACCACGCCCAGGCCGAGTCCCAGGCCCTCGCGCAAATCCCTGAACGCCACCAGCTCCTCGACCGGGCGGTGGGCGTTCTCCATGACGATGTGATCGGCGTGCAGCGCGTTGAGATAGCTGATCAGCTTGTCCCAGCTGCCGCGCTGGATCGACTGGCCGCCGTAGTTCCCGAAACAGAGGTGCACGGCTGGCGTGCCCTTGACCGCATCTAGCACCCGGTTGATGGCCTCGGCCGCCCATTCCCACTCGTCGGGGCTGCCAGGCAGGTTCGCCTCGTCGAGTTGGACCACCTCGGCATCGATGTGGCTGACCTGTTCGGCCAGCACGTCGGCGATGGCAAGCGCGAGTTCGGCGGTGTCCCTGTAGTGCTCGTTCTTGAGCGTCTTGGCGAGCATGTGCGGGCCGGTCAGGGTGAACTTGAGCGGCTTGGTCGCCAGCGCGTGCGCGCGCATCGCCGCGTTCGGCAGGTCCAGCGTCCCGTGGCCGACCGGGCCGTCGACGACCCCCGGCGGCTTGGCGCGGAAGCCCATCCCGGCCTGGCTGCGGTAGGCGATGATCTCCTCGAAGCTGATCTCGGTGCGCACGCCCGACATCGGCACGACGAAATACTCGATCATGCCGTTGGTCTCGGGGTGGTTCACGTCGAAGCGGTAGAGCTCGCCGTCGCACACGACGTCGATGCCGGCCGCCTCCTGGGTCGCGATCACGGTGCGCGTCGCGTCGGTCAGCGCCTGCGCGGTCGGTGCGGCCACGAGCCAGGCGGGAATCGGGTATGATCCGACCACGGTGGTCTTGATGCGGGGTTCGTTGGCGCTCATGGGGCCGGCCTCCCTGATGCGGCCATCCGTCGGGTCGGTGGCCTGCGTTGCCGTTGTTGTGCTAAGTAACCAATTGGTGACTTGAAGCTAGGCGAGGCCCCCTCGGGCTGTCAACTTGGGCTGTCAACGCGGGCGCATGCGGATGGGCATGCGGGAGGACGATGCGGTGAGCGATCGCAAGCGGAACACGAAGGAAGTGCGCCGGCGCGACCCGGATGCCTCGCGGGAGCGCATCCTCGCCGCCGCCACGGCGGAGTTCGCGTCCAAGGGTTTCGGCGCCGCGCGCGTCGACGAGATCGCCCGCCGCGCGGGCATCAACAAGCGCATGCTCTATCACTACTTCGGCAACAAGGACGACCTGTTCCGCGCTGCGCTGGAGGAGATCTACGACGACATCTGCTTCTCCGGTACCGCGCTCGACTTCGATTCCATGACGCCGCGCGAGGGCATCATCGCCCTGGTCGACTTCGTCGGGGACTACTACCTCGACCACCCGGAATCGATCGCGCTGCTGAACACGGAAAACCTCCACGAGGCGCGGCACCTGAAGTCATCGAAGCACGCGCGTCTGATGCACCCGCCCTTCGAGACCGCGATCGACAATCTGATGAAGCGCGGTGTCGACGCCGGCGACTTCCATCCGGGCATCGATCCGGTCGACCTTTATATCTCGATCGTCGGGCTGATCTACTACTACCTGTCCAACAGCGCGACCTTGTCCGTCGCCTTTGAGCGCAACCTGCGTGACCCCGGCGAACTGACGCGCTGGCGCGAGCATGTGCGCACCGTGATCGGACGCTTCGTCTTCGTCGCGCCGTAGCTCATAAAGGATGTCCGCATTTCAAACGGCATTGACGGGGACTGCGTTTGACCCTATAAGTAACTAATCAGTTACTTCGGGAGGGTAACGATGGCGCTCGACGACATTCAGCGGATGATCTACCGGCATGCGGGCCACCTGACGGTGCGCGACGTGTTCGCACCCGAGCGGATGGATGCGGCGATCGACGACATCACGGCCTGGTCGCAGGAGACCCTCGAGGCTCTCAGCGAGGAGGAGCGCGCCTGGTATGTCGACGGCGGCGTCACCGGCGCCGAGGTGCTGCGCAAGCTCGACAATCCCCACAACGAGCGCCCGTTCTTTGCCGAGCTGGCGCGCGATCCGGCGCTGGTCGAGCTCGTGGAAGGCTTCATCGGGCCGGGCGTGTCGGTCTATTTCAGCCAGATCTTCTTCAAGCCGCCCCATGGCGGCGGGCCGAAGCCGGTGCACCAGGACAACTACTATTTCGGCCCGAGCGACCTGGAAGGCGTGGTCACCGCCTGGATCGCGCTCGACGACGCGACGCTGGAGAACGGCTGCCTGTATTTCGGCGACGGCTCGAACCAGGGACCTGTGTACGGACACGTCGCGCCCGAAGACGAACCCTACAATCTCCAGGTGCCCGAAGGGATCGCGGTGCTGCAGCCGATGTCGCCGGCGCCGGTGTCCAAGGGCGGGGTGTCCTTCCACCATGGCAACACCTTCCACCGATCGTCGGACAACCAGTCCGACCGCTGGCGGCGCGCCTGCGCATTTCATTTCGTGCGCAACGACGTGCGCTTCGTGGAACCGGCGCTGCCCTACGACCACGACCTGGTGATGCAGGTGTCGTGAAGGCCCGGCATGTTGCACGGGCCAATATCTTGAGGTAGTAACCAAACGGTTACAAACAGCGGCACGCCGCGAAAGGAACGGGTCATGGCAAGCAAGCGGCTCGGAATCATCATGCACGGCGTCACCGGGCGCATGGGCACCAACCAGCACCTGATCCGCTCGATCGTGGCGATCCGCGCCCAGGGGGGCGTCCTTCTGTCGAACGGCGACCGGGTCCTGCCGGACCCGATCCTTGTCGGCCGGAACGAGGAGAAGCTCGGTGCGCTCGCGCGCGAGCACGGCATCGAGCGCTGGACCACCGACCTCGACGCCGCGCTCGCCAACGGCGATGACGAGGTGTTCTTCGATTCCGCCTCGACCCAGATGCGCGCCGGCCTGCTCACCAAGGCGATGGAGGCAGGCAAGCACATCTACTGCGAGAAACCGACGGCGGACACACTGGAGGACGCGCTCGAGCTGGTGCGCGTCGCGCGAAAGACCGGCGTCAAGACCGGCGTCGTCCAGGACAAGCTGTTCCTGCCCGGGCTGATGAAGCTCAAGCGCCTGGTCGACGGGGATTTCTTCGGCCGCATCCTGTCGCTGCGCGGCGAGTTCGGCTACTGGGTGTTCGAGGGCGACTGGATCCCCGCCCAGCGGCCGAGCTGGAACTACCGCAAGGCCGACGGCGGCGGCATCATCCTCGACATGCTTCCGCACTGGCGCTACGTGCTCGACAACGTGATCGCGCCGGTGAAGGCTGTCTCCTGCCTCGGCGCCACCCACATCCCGACCCGGGTCGACGAGAACGGCGACAGGTACGACGCCGATGCCGACGACGCGGCCTACGCGACCTTCGAACTGGAGGGCGGCGTGATCGCCCAGATGAACAGCAGCTGGACGACCCGCGTGCGCCGCGACGACCTGGTGACTTTCCATGTCGACGGCACGCATGGCTCCGCCGTTGCGGGCCTGACGTCCTGCGTCTGCCAGCCGCGCGCGGCGACGCCGAAGCCTGTCTGGAACCCGGACGAGCCCCAGACCATAAATTTCTTCGACACCTGGACCGAGGTGCCCGACAACGAGGTGTTCGAGAACGGGTTCAAGGCGGAGTGGGAGATGTTCATCCGTCACGTCGCGGAGGACGCGCCGTTCCACTGGGACCTTCTCGAGGGCGCGAAGGGGGTGCAGCTTGCCGAGGCGGGCCTGCAGAGCTGGCGCGAGCGGCGCTGGGTCGATATCGACGATCTCTCGGTCTGACCTTCAGGAGGACACCCGACCATGGCAACGCTCACGCTACCCACCTCCGACGGACGGCTGGAGACCTTCTCGACCTCGGCCAGCCCCGCGCCCGCGCCCGCCGTGCGGCCGTTCAACCGGATCGCATACGCGGCGGCCCACGTCGTCGCCGACCCGCTGGCCGACGGCGACCCGTGGATCGACGAGATGGTCGACTGGGACGCGACGGTCGCGTTCCGCCGCCACCTCTGGTCGCTGGGCCTCGGCGTCGCGGAAGCCATGGACACCGCCCAGCGCGGGATGGGCCTGAGCTGGCCGGGCGCGCAGGAACTCATCAAGCGCGTGACCGAGGCATCGCGCGACGTGCCGGACGCGGTGCTTGCGTCCGGCGCGGGCACCGACCACCTGGCGCCGGGGCCGGACGTCACCATCGACGACGTGATCCGCGCCTACGAGGAGCAGTGTGCGTTCGTCGAGGGCGTCGGCGGCACGATCATCCTCATGGCCAGCCGGGCGCTCGCGGCCGCGGCGACCGGTCCGGACGACTACGCCCGCGTTTACGACCATATCCTCGGCCAGGTGCGCGAGCCGGTGATGATCCACTGGCTGGGCGACATGTTCGACCCGGCGCTCGCGGGCTACTGGGGCCATGGCGACCTCGACGACGCGATGGACGTGTGCCTCGACGTGCTGGCGTCGAACGCGGCCATGGTCGACGGCATCAAGATCTCGCTGCTCGACAAGGACAAGGAGATCGCCATGCGCCGCCGCCTGCCTGAAGGCGTGCGCATGTACACCGGTGACGACTTCAACTTCGCGGAACTGATCGCGGGCGACGGGCAGGGCTACTCGGACGCGCTGCTCGGCATTTTTGACGCGATCGCGCCGGCGGCGTCGGCCGCGCTGGGCGCGCTGACGGCTGGTGACGAGGCGAAGTTCCACGAGATCCTGGAGCCGACGGTCGCCCTGTCGCGCCATATCTTCCAGGCACCGACGCGCTTCTACAAGACCGGGGTCGTGTTCATGGCCTACCTCAACGGTCACCAGAACCACTTCACCATGGTCGGCGGCCAGCAGAGCGCGCGCTCGCTGCCGCACCTGGCCGAGCTGTTCCGCCTGGCCGACGCCGCGGGCCTGCTCGCAGACCCGGACATGGCCGCCACGCGCATGCGTGCCGTCCTGGCGGTGCACGGCGTCGAGGCTTGAGCGGGCGTGACAGCGCCCGCGAACTTCGCGATCCACCAGGGCACGCTGGAGCGTCAGTGGGCCTTTGCCGAATGCATCGACGGGCTCGCGCGCCACGGCGTTCGCGCGCTGACGGTGCGCCGCGGCGACGTCGAGGAATACGGCGCAGATGCTGCGGCCCGGCTGATCTCCGATGCCGGCCTGCAGGTGCTGGGCGTCTCGCGCTGCGCGTCGCTGACCGAGAGCGAGCCCGCGAGGATTTCCGCGAACCACGACGAGAACCTCCGCGCGCTGGAGGTGACGGCGAAACTCGGCGCGTCCCACCTGGCGATGATCTGCGGCGGGCTGCCCGAAGGCTCGCGCGACCTTCCGGGCGCCCGGGCGCGCGCCCGCGATGCGCTGGAAAGGCTGGTGCCCGAGGCCCGGTCGATGGGTGTGCGGATGGGGCTGGAGCCGATCCACCCCATGCGCGTGGCGACCGGCTGTATCTGGAGCACGCTCGCCATGGCCGACGCGATCTGCGCGGACCTGGGCGAGGGCGTCGGGATCATCGTCGACGCCTACCATGTCTGGTGGGACCCGAGGCTGGACGAGACCCTCGCCGCGGCAGCGGGCCGGATCTATTCCTTCCAGGTGAGCGACTGGCTGCACACGACGGGCTCGGTCACCGGCGACGACCGGGGCATGCCCGGTGACGGCGTGATCGACCTGCGGCGGATGTATGACGGCGTTCGCGCTGCGGGCTATGACGGCTTCGTCGAGCTGGAGCTTTTTTCGGCGGACAACTGGTGGACGCGTGATCCGGACGAGGTGCTCGAGACCGCCTTCGCGCGCCACCGCGACATTTTTGGAGACCCGCGATGACCCTGCGTGACCTGTCCGCCGACGCAAGCCTGTGTTCGCTCAACACCGCGACGGTGCGCGAGCAATGGGACCTGCGCCAGATGGTCGACGGCTGCGTACGCCACGGGATCGGCGGCATCTCGCCCTGGCGCGACAAGGTGCAGGCTGCGGGCGTGGACGAGGCGGCGCGGATGATCGCCGACACCGATCTCGCCGTCACCGGGTTGTGCCGCGGCGGCATGTTCCCGGCGGCGGATGCTGCGGGGCGCGCGGCGGCGCTCGACGACAACCGGCGCGCGGTCGACGAGGCGGTTGCCATCGGGGCGCAGTGCCTGGTGCTGGTCGTCGGCGGCATCCCCGAGGGCACGCGCGACCTGGTCGGTGCCCGCGCGCAGGTCGAGGACGGGATCGGCGCGCTGCTCGAATACAGCCGTCCGGCCGGGATGCCGCTGGCCATCGAGCCGCTGCACCCCATGTACGCCGCCGACCGGGCCTGCGTGAACACGATGGCGCAGGCCAACGACATCTGCGACCGGCTCGGCGACGACGGGCTCGGCATCGCGCTCGACGTCTATCACGTCTGGTGGGATCCCGACCTGCCTGCCGAGATCGCGCGCGCGGGCAGGAAACGCATCCTCGCGTTCCATGTCTGCGACTGGCTGGTACCGACCACCGACCTGCTGCTCGACCGCGGCATGCCCGGCGACGGGGTGATCGATATCCCGGCGATCCGTGAACAGGTCGAGGCCGTCGGGTACGCCGGCCATTGCGAGGTGGAGATTCTTTCCACCCGCTGGTGGCACGAAGATCCGGACGACGTGCTGGCGACGGTGGTCGAGCGGCACAAGACGGTCGTCTAGGCCGCGGTCGCCACCGCTCCGTTCGCCAGCTCGAGCGCTGCCCTGAGGTCGTCCGACAGCGCCGCGCGGGCCCGCGCGGCGGCACCCCGGTCCCGCTGCCGCAGGATGTAGGCCGGGTGGAAGGTCACGAGACCGCTTGGCCCCTGGCGTGTCGGCATCGCCCGGCCGCGCACCTCGGTCACCTTCAGGCCTGGCCCGAACAGGACGCGCGCCGAAGTCCGCCCCATCGCGAGGATCGCGCGCGGTTTCACGAATGCGATTTCCTTTTCCAGCCACGGCAGGCATTCGTCGGCCTCGGCCGTCTTCGCCGTCTTGTGCAGGCGCCGCTTGCCGCGCCGCTCGAAGCCGAAATGCTTTACGGCGTTCGTGAGATAGACGGCCTCCCGCGCCACGCCGGCCTCGTCCAGCAGTTCGTCGAGCAGCGCGCCGGCCGGACCGACGAACGGGCGGCCTTCAAGGTCCTCGCGGTCGCCGGGCTGCTCGCCCACGATCATCAGCCTTGCGTCGGCGGGGCCTTCCCCGAACACCGCCTGGGTCGCCGGGCCGCACAGCGCGCAGGCCCGGCAGACCCGGCATGCGGCGGCGAGTTCGGGCAGCGATGCGGCCTCATCCAGGCCGGGCAGTGAGCGCGCGTGGCGGTCCGGCAGGGCGACCCGGCCCTTTCGCGCCGGCGCGGTGGGTTCCGCCTCCAGCATTCCCGCTGCCCGGCGTCCCGCGTCGCGGGTCAGGTTCGCGATCAGGCCGGCCTCGGGCAGGTTCTTCCAGTACTTCTTCGGCATTTCCGCCTGCATCGCCTTCAGCTTCACCCGGGCGGGGTTGAAGATCGCGCTGTAGTAGGCGCGCCAGTGCGCGTCGAGCGCGTCCGCGTCGGGGACGTCCGATTTTCGCGCGCCATCTGTGAAGGACAGGTGCTTGCCGTCCCAGTGCGC
>JAEPNS010000250.1 GCA_017643325.1 Alphaproteobacteria bacterium
GACTGTCATGCCCGCACTTGTTGCGGGCATCCACGTCCTTCGGTTCCCTGTATGTCGGGGTGTGACACGCTGACGTGGATGGCCGGAACAAGTCCGGCCATGACGCAGTAGTGGGAGGGGCGGGTCCTGCACCCGCCCTTTTCGTTTGCGGCAAGTGCCGATAGTCTTATACAAGACCATCGCACGCACCGGAGGAACCCCATGAGCGCCGTCGAACAGCTTCCCGAGGCCGAGACCTCGAAATACCGTTTTCTCCTGATCCCGCCGTTCCGACTGCCGGGCGATACGAAGTGGGGCTACCAGACGCTGCATCTGGACGGCGAACTGCCGAAGCTGGAACGGCTGATGAACGCCGACATGGTCGAACCCTATCTCGAGGGCATCGACTGGGACCTGCACCCGGGCGCCGAGGCGACCTACGGCGACTGGCCGGTGGAAACGCGCGAGGAATTCACCTACGCGGCCGACGCGCGGCTGAAGAACATCCGCGTCGCCTGCGAGAGCGGCAAGTACAACGGCATCGTGCTGCTGGGGGGCGGCGAGCCGGGCTTCCTGGAGGCCCGCGAGATGTGCCGCAACTACGGCATCGTCTGCACCGCCAACGCGCATTCGCAGATGTATCTGGCGACCACGCTGGGCAACAAGTTCACGGTCATCGACATTGCCGGCGTCCACAACGTCTACTACCGGGACCTGATCTACCAGCACCAGCTGCAGGACCGCTGCGCCTCGATCCGCAATATCGGCATGCGGCTGCCGCGGCCGGGCGCTGAGGACGGCCCGCAGCTGCGCGAGGAGCGGCGCAAGGCGCTGGCCGGCGAGCCGTCGCTCGCCGTCGACAACGCCATCAAGCAGGCCGAGCAGGCGATCCTCGATGACGGTGCGGAGGTGATCACGCTGGGCTGCTCGGGCGTGTTCTGGCTCAAGCCCTTCATCGAGAAAGGGCTTGCCGAGCGCGGCTGGGAGGTGCCGGTGCTGGAGGGCTACACCGCCTCGATCATGCTGGCCAAGCTGATGATCGACCTGGGCGTCAACGCCTCGGGTATCACCTATATGACCGACCACCCCAAGCGGCTGCCGAACAAGATCGTCGTCTGAGGATGCGCGCCTAGTTCCGCACGCTGCCGACCTCTTCGGCCAGGAAATCGACGAAGGCGCGGGTCTTGAGTGCGAGCTCGCGCTGGGCCGGGTACAGCACGAACACGGCCGCTTCCTCGTATTCGAAGTCTGAAAGGATCCGCACGAGCCGCCCGGCTTCGAGATCCGGCGCCGCGAAATGCAGCGGAACCCGGACGATGCCGAGCCCCGCGACGGCGGCGTCGCGCGCGACGATCAGGCTGGTGCCGCGCAGCTGGCCGGATACGCGCACGGACGTCGCCGCGCCATCGATGTCGAAGACCCATTCGGCAATCGTCTGCGCGGCCGTGGCGACGAGGCAGTTGTGGTCGGCCAGTCCGGTCGGGTCTTCGGGCGTGCCGTGGCGGGCCAGGTAGTCCGGGCTCGCGCAGACGATCGTCGGGGTCTCCATGATCTTGCGTCCGGTCAGGCTCGAATCCGGCAGGGACACCGCGCCGCGGATCACCACGTCATAGCCGCCGCCGACGACATCGACGTAGCCGTCGGACGACGTGACGTCGAGCCGGACGTCCGGATAGCGCGCCGCGAACCGCGGCAGGAGCGGCGAGATGTACATGTGGCCGAAGGTCACCGGCATCGCGAGACGCAGCAGTCCGCGCGGCGCGGCCGTGACCGCGTTGACCGTCTCCGCGCCTTCCTCCAGCGCCGAGAGCGCGGCGACCACGCTGGCATGGTAGGCCTGCCCGGCCTCGGTCAGGGCGAGCTGCCGCGTGGTGCGTGCGATCAGCCGCGCGCCGAGCCGCGCCTCGAGTTCCGTCATCGCCTTGCTGACGGCGGACGGCGAGAGACCAAGCCGGTCGGCTGCCGCCCGGAAACTGCCCGTTTCCGCGACCGCGTCGAACATCTCCAGGGACCGCGTCGTGGGGTGCGCCATGAAGGTGAAAATATTTCATGAATAATGTGATGACAACTCGATTGATGAATTTCGTTGCGGCACGCATGTTCGGCCCCAGGGAGATGGAGCCATGACCGACCTCGCCACGCCCCGCGCGCTGAACCATATCGGCATCACCGTGCCCGACATCCATGCCGCGATCGACTGGTACGGCAGGGTGTTCGGGTTCCGGCGTATCATGGGCCCGCGCCGGCTGGAGGCGAAGCTGTCCGACACGGCGGAGTCCGGCCATATCCTCGGTCCGCGTTTTCGCGCGGCGCTGCAGGCGCACCTCGTGACCGCGAACGGCATCGGGCTGGAGTTGTTCCAGTTCACCGATCCCGAGGTCGAGGCGCGCGAGGACAACATGGAGTACTGGAAGGTCGGTGTGTGGCACATCTGCTTCACCGACCCCGATATCGAGGGACTGGTCGAGAAGATCGTCGCGGAGGGCGGCAAGCAGCGGACCGAGGTGTGGGAATTCGTGCCCGGCACGGACCGCAAGCTTTGCTACTGCGAAGATCCCTTCGGCAACGTGATCGAGATCTTTTCCCATACCTACGAACAGACATTCGCCAACTGGCCCAACGAAGGCCGCGACGCAGAGTAGCTAACACCAAGGCCTCATCCTTCGTCAGGCTCAGGATGAGGCGAAAAACCCGGCCTCATGTTGAGCCTGACGAAACATGGGGCCGCTGAGGAGACCTCCTATGGCTGAAGAACTGAAGAAAACCGAAACCATGGCCGACGACGGCAAGGTGAAGACCTTCAACGTGGTCTTCGACGTCGAGGGCAAGGCCGTCGGCAAGATGCGGAACGAGATCAAGGGGCAGATGGTCGCCCCGGTGGTCGACGAGGTGTTCGAGATGGCGACGGACGAGGGTGCGGCCCACGGCGGCGACATGACGGCCCCGCCGCCGCTGGCCTATTTCTGCACCGGGTTCGTGGCCTGCCTGATGACCCAGATCCGCGCCTTCGCCAAGCGTCTGCGCGTCGAGGTCGGCGAGGTCACGGTCAAGGCCCATATCGAGTGGGAGGCCCGGGTCGAGGGCCGCAATCCCTACACCAGCCGCCCGGTGGCGTTCCGCCTCGACTGCGATCTCGATTCCGACGCCCCGTTCGAGGACCAGAAGCGCCTGCTCGACGCCGCCCAGAAGGGCTGCTTCGTGGAGGCCACGCTCGCCAACCCGATCCCGGTCAACCACCGGCTGAAGATCGACGGCGAATTCCAGGACGCCGACTGACGACCTTCAGGTGGAGGCTAGGCCATGAAGTTCGCGCCGAACCTCCACTTCATGTACCCGGAGCACGACTTCCGCGACAGGTTCGCCGCCGCGCGCGCGGACGGATTCGACGCGGTCGAGATCTGCTTCGCCTACGACGTCGGACTGGACGAGGTGCGACGGGCGCTCGCGGATGCGGGCCAGCGGCTGATCTCGTTCAATTTCCCGGCGGGCGAGCTCGTACCGGGCGAAAAGCGCGGTGTTGCCTGCCTGCCGGGTCGTGAGACCGAGTACCGGGCGCAGATCGACGAAGGCCTGGAATGGGCCGCGGCGCTCGACTGCCCGCGCGGGATATCGCCGCTGTCCGGCAACATCCCCGAGGGGGCCGACCGGGTGGATTGCGAGGCGGTCTACGTCGCCAACCTGCGCGATGCGGCGCCGAAGGCGGAAGCGGCAGGGGTGACGCTGCTGGTCGAGCCGAACAACACCGAGGACCAGCCGGGCTACTTCCTGCGCTATCTCGATGAGGCGCGCCGGGCGGTCGATGCGGTGAACTCCGCGAAGGTACGGATGCTGTTCGACAGCTATCACACGCAGATCATGGAAGGGAATCTCACCGCGCGGTTTCGCGCGCATCGCAACGTGATCGCGCATGTGCAGGTCGGCAACGTCCCGGGCCGCCACGAACCGGACCGCGGCGAGATCGACCACCGTTTCCTGTTCGCCGAGATGGCCGCGTGCGGGTACGACGGCTGGATCGCGGGCGAATACATCCCGGCGGGCGCGACGACCGAAGGCCTGGGTTGGCTGGACCGCTGGGATTTGCGCTAAGTTCCCGGCCAACGAAGAAACCACCGGGATCAAGAGGAGACGATCATGGCCACCGCCTATCCGAACACCGAACTTCACATCAACGGCGCCTGGAAGCCCGCCGCCGGCGGCGAGACCCTGGACGTCATCAACCCCGCCACGGAAGACGTGATCGGGACGGTCGCCCATGCGCGCCAGGCGGATCTCGACGAGGCGCTGGAAGCGGCCGAGAAGGGGTTCCGGGAGTGGAAAACCGTCCCGGCATTCGACCGCTACAAGGTGATGCGAAAGGCCGCCGACCTGATGCGTGAGCGCGCCGAGGAGATCGCCACGATCATGACCATGGAGCAGGGCAAGCCCCTGTTCGAAGCGAAGATCGAGACGCTGTTCGGCGCCGACATCATCGACTGGTTTGCCGAGGAAGCGCGCCGCACGTATGGCCGCGTCGTCCCGGCCCGCGCGGACGGGATCACCCAGCTCGTGGTCAAGGAACCGGTCGGCCCCGTCGCAGCATTCACGCCCTGGAACTTCCCGATCAACCAGGCCGTGCGGAAGACCTCCGGCGCGGTGGCCGCGGGATGTTCGATCATCCTGAAGGGCCCAGAGGAAACCCCGGCCGCATGTGCCGCGCTGATCAGGTGCTTCGTCGATGCCGGCCTGCCGGACGGCGTCGTGAACCTCGTCTACGGCACTCCGGCCGAGATTTCCGAGTACCTGATCCCGCACCGCACGATCCGCAAGGTGACCTTCACCGGTTCGACCGCCGTGGGCAAGCAGCTCGCCGCGCTCGCGGGCGAACACATGAAGCGCGTCACCATGGAGCTGGGTGGCCACTCGCCGGCGATCGTGTTCGAGGATGCCGACGTGGAAACCGCGCTCAAGGTGCTGACGGCCAACAAGTTCCGCAACGCCGGACAGGTCTGCGTCTCGCCGACGCGATTCCTCGTGCACGAGAAGCACTACAAGCGCTTCGTCGACGGCTTCACCGAGTTTGCCGAGAGCCTGCCGGTGGGCGACGGCCTCGAAGAGGACACCAAGATGGGGCCGCTCGCCCACGACCGCCGGGTCGAGGCGATCGAGGGATTCGTCACCGATGCGGTCGGCAAGGGCGCGACGGTCAACACGGGCGGCAAGCGAAAGGGCAACAAGGGCTACTTCTTCGAGCCGACCGTCCTGACGGACGTTCCCATGGATG
>JAEPNS010000251.1 GCA_017643325.1 Alphaproteobacteria bacterium
GACTTCGAGGCCGCCGGCGTCGTCCTGGGCCAGCAACGTGATCCCGCCCCAGTCGGTATGCGCGCCGGCCCCGATCTGGTTGAACTCGGCGTCCTCCGGTTGCGGCGGATAGCGCAGCAGGCGGAGCACGGAACCGGGCCAGTCGTGGAAGCGGGCGAACCAGGTCTCCTCGAGATCGAGCGAGAGCGCGACAAGCGTGAGCAGGTGGTCGCCCAGGCGTCGCAGTTCGCCGTGATAGGCCAGCATCTGCTCGCGGAACCCGGGCAGCGAGTCCGGCCACTGGTTGTGCCCGATCCCGCGCACATACCGCTTCGCGAAAGCATGGTCCGCCGCGACTTCCATTCCGCAGTAATAGCTTTCCTTCAGGTCGGGCGGCGATTTCTCCGCGTCCGGGTCCTGGCTGTCGAGCTGCTGTTCGTGCACCGGTTCGTATCCGGCGGTTGTCGGTGACTTGCGCATGTGGATGGACATCTTCTCGTCCATCGGTAGCGCGAAGAACCGCTTCATCCATTCAAACTGCCCGTCGATCAGGCTGTCTGCGATGCCATGGTTCTCGATGTAGAAGAATCCGATGTTCCGGCACGCGTCGCCGATCTCGGCGGCGATGCGGGCCTTGTCCGACGCAGCCGTATCGACGCCACCCATCAGGTCGATGACAGGGACGGAATCCAGCGTCTTCGGAGGCGAATAAATGAGCATGGCGGCGATCCTTTGGGCAGCTCCACACGAGCCGGACCGCCGAAAGCCGCGATCGGGCGGGGCAGTGATCCGGCCACGCCCCGACCGATGCAGCATGTGTGCCAGATCGCCGGGGCGCTACAGCGCCTCCGGGCCCGTCTCGCCGGTGCGCACGCGCACCGCGTTCTCGAGGTCCAGCACGAAGATCTTGCCGTCGCCGATCTTCTCGGTGTTGGCCGCGTTCCGGATGGCCTCGACCACGCTGTCCGCGGCCCCGTCGTCGACGGCGACCTCAACCTTCACTTTCGGCACGAAGTTCACCTGGTATTCGGCACCGCGGTAGATTTCGGTCTGGCCTTTCTGGCGGCCGTAGCCCTTTACCTCGCTCGCTGTCATCCCCTCGATCCCGACGCCGGCAAGCGCTTCGCGGACGTCTTCGAGTTTGTGCGGCTTGATGATCGCAACAATGAATTTCATGGTTCGTCTCGCTTTGTGGCGGGGTGACGCCGGTACTCCCGGCGTCACCCCGGACCGGGTTTACATGTTGTGATAGCCCCGTTCGCCGTGCATGGCGAGGTCGAGGCCCTGGACTTCGGTCTCTTCATCGACGCGGAACGTCATGAATAGCTTCAGCACAGACGCAATCAAGAAGGTCAGGACTGCCGACCAGACGGCGACGATCACGATTCCCATTGCCTGGACACCGAGCTGGCTGCCCGTGTTCATGCCCTCGGCAAAACCGGCACCGTTGAAGGCCGTCGACACGAAGACGGCAACCAGCAGGGTGCCGAGCGCACCGCCGATGCCGTGTACCGCAAAGACATCGAGCGAATCGTCGATCTTGAAGCGCTGCTTCACCATCTGGGTGACGGTGTAGCAGATCACGCCGCCCGCCAGGCCGAGCACCAGGCCGCCGATCGGGCCGACCGAGCCCGACGCCGGGGTGATCGTCGCGAGTCCCGCGACCATACCCGTGACCGCGCCGACGAGGCTCGCCTTGCGGTAGCGGAGCAGTTCCATGACCGACCAGGCGATGGCGCCTGCCGCCGCGGAAATGTGGGTGACCGTCATCGCCATGCCCGCCGCGCCGTCTGCCGCGAGCGCGGACCCGGCGTTGAAGCCGAACCAGCCGACCCAAAGCATCGAGGCGCCGATCATGGTCATGCCCGGGTTGTGCGGTGGCTGGACCTCGTTCGGAAAACCGCGGCGCGGTCCCAGCATCATCGCGAGGACCAGCGCAGACACGCCGGCCGTCACGTGAACAACGACGCCGCCCGCGAAATCGAGCAGGCCCATTTCGGCGAGGAAGCCTCCGCCCCATACCCAGTGCACGACCGGCGCGTAGACGATCACCATCCAGATCACCGAGAAGGCCACCACAAAGGCGAAGCTGATGCGTTCCACGAAGGCGCCGACGATCAGCGCGGGGGTGATGATCGCGAAGGTCATCTGGAACATGAAAAAGAGGCTTTCGGGGATGGTTCCCGCTTCGGAGTCGAAGCCGACTCCCGACAGGAACATCTTGCCGAGGCCGCCCCACCAGGCGTTGCCGTCGCCGAACGCAATCGAGTAGGCGATGACGAACCATGCGATCGACACGGTGGCCGCAATCGCGAAACAGTTCATAAGGACCGACAGCACGTTCTGTGAGCGCACGAGACCCGCATAGAACAATGCGAGTCCGGGCAGCGTCATGAAGAGCACAAGTGCCGTCGAGGTTAGAATCCAGGCCGTATCGGCTCCGTTCATGATTCACCTCCAGGTACAGGTTGGGTTGCGTGTTTTTGTTTTTGGTGCGGAGGGCGTTCGGATAGAAAGCGTCATGCGCACGAACGGACGTCGTGCGCGAATCCCATCATCCCGACCCCCTTACGGCGATTGTGCGTTCGTGTTTCTTGTTTGGCCGCCGGTAGGCTGAGGATCAGGATAATATCTGCCCAAAAAGTGTGCGCAAGGGGGCGTCGTGATCGAGATCCAACTGAACAACGCGCCGGAAGGGTCACCGCGGGCCCTGCTGCGCGATCTTTTCGCCGCGGCGCTTGACGCGGCACGGCCTGAGCGCTGCGTACCGGCCCATCTCCCCCGGATCACGGGGGAAGGACGGGTCGTGGTCATCGGCGCAGGCAAGGCGTCCGCCGCGATGGCCCGTGCGGTCGAGGACGCGGCGCGCGACGAAGGATGGCTCGACAGGATCGAGGGTTTGGTGGTCACGCGCTACGGACACGGGGTCGAATGCGCGCGAATCGTGATCCGCGAAGCGGCCCACCCCGTGCCGGACGACGCCGGCGAACAGGCGGCGCGACGGGTCCTGGAGATGGCGCAGGATCTAGGCGAGGACGACACGCTGATTTGCCTCGTGTCGGGCGGCGGGTCCGCGCTGCTCGCGTTGCCCGCCGAGGGCATCAGCGCGGACGAGAAGGCCGCCATCAACAGGGCGTTGTTGCGGAGCGGAGCGCCCATCGACGAGATGAACTGCGTGCGCAAGCACATCTCGGCGATCAAGGGCGGCCGGCTTGCCGCGGCGGCCTATCCGGCGCGCGTCATGAGCCTCATGATTTCCGATGTTCCGCATGACGATCCGTCGGTGATCGCGTCCGGGCCGACGGTGCCCGACCCCACGACATGCGCCGATGCGCGCGCGATCCTGGTGCGCTACGGGATCGAGGTACCGGACAACGTTCGTCAGCGCCTCGAAGATGCGCACGGCGAGACCCCGAAGCCGGGCGACCGCGTCTTCGAGCGTGTCGAGAACGTCATTGTCGCCCGACCGGCGGACATGCTTTCGGCGGTCGTCGACAGTGCGGCGGGGAAGGGGCTCACGGTGGTCTCACTCGGTGCCGACCTTGAGGGAGAGGCCCGGGCCCTTGGCGCGGAACATGCCCGGCTCGCACGCAGGTTGGCGGAAGAGCGTGCCGCCGACCTGCCGCTGGTAATCCTGTCCGGTGGTGAGACGACCGTCACGGTGCGCGGTGACGGGATGGGCGGGCGCAATGCCGAATACGCACTCGGTTTGGCCGTTGCGCTCGAGGGGGCACCGGGTATCTACGCGATCGCCTGTGATACCGACGGCATCGACGGGGTCGAGGACAACGCCGGTGCGGTCGTGGCCCCGGACACGCTGTCGCGTGCGACCGCGGCCGGTCTATCTGCGGACGACCATCTCGACAGGAACGACGCATACGCGTTTTTCGCCGGGATCGGGGATCTCGTGGTGACCGGGCCGACGCGTACAAATGTAAATGATTTCAGGGCGATCCTGGTCCTACCGGAAAATAAATGATCGATTGAAAAATAACGGTTGCGCCCTGTGCGGGGACTTGCTATTTATCAATCGATAAATCATTTCATGCGGCGCCGCGCCGCACAGACCGGGAGCAAGCCATGAGCCAGGTTGCAGAGATCGAGACCCACACCGACGTGACCCGCGAGGACGTTCTCGCGCGCGCGGAGGAGTTGCTGCCGGTTGTCGCCGAGCGTTCGGAAAAGGCATCGGAGCAGCGCCGCCTTCCGGTAGACAATGTGCGCGACTTTCTCGATGCGGGGCTTTTCAAGATCCTCCAGCCCAAGCGCGTCGGCGGGTACGAACTGGACTTCGGCATGCTCGTCGACACCGGGGCCGTGATCTCCCGTGCCTGCGCATCGAGCGGCTGGAACGTATCCAACCTGGCGAGCCATCACTGGATGCTCGGCATGTGGCCGAAGGAGGCGCAGGACGAGGTCTGGGGCAAACACGGCGAGACCGCGGACACGCTGATCTGCGCGTCGGTCATCTTTCCGGCCGGACGGGCGAAGCGGGTCGACGGCGGTTATCTGCTCAGCGGGCGCTGGCCGTTCTGCTCGGGAATCGATCCGAGCGAGTGGAACATGCTGGGTGGCATGGTCGAGGCCGATGACGACCACCCCGACAAGGAAGCGCGACTCTTCCTGGTCCGCAAGTCCGACCACGAGGTGATCGACACATGGTTCACGTCCGGGTTGCAGGGGACGGGATCGAAGGATTCCGCGTGCGAGGACCTGTTCGTGCCCGAGCACATGACCGTGGCCGCCGATGACGTTAAGGGCGGGCCGACACCGGGCAGCGCGGTGAATCCCGGGGCTCTCTACCAGGTGCCCGTCATCGCGCCGTTCCCCTATGTGCTTTCGGGCACGCCGCTGGGCATCGCCGAGGGCGTCTACCGCAACTATGTCGACGGCATGAAGGCGAAGACGGCGAACTACACCGGCTCGCGGATCTCGGAATTGCAGAATATCCAGATCAAGGTCGCCGAAGCCGGCGCCGCGATTGACGCCGCACGCCTCATGATGGAGGCCGACTGCCGGGAATCGATGGAAATCGCTGCCCGTAACGAGGCGCCGGATCTGGAGGCGAAGGCGAAGTACCGCCGCAACGGGGCCTACAGCGCCAACCTGTGCGTTGAGGCCGTCAACAAGCTCTACCAGGCGAGCGGCGGCGGCGGGATCTACACCCGTAACCCGCTGGCCCGCGCATTCCGCGACATCCATGCGGCACGTGCGCACATCGCCTTCAGCATGGACGTGGCGGGCACGACC
>JAEPNS010000252.1 GCA_017643325.1 Alphaproteobacteria bacterium
ACTTTTCGGCCAGCAGTTCCACCGGGTCGTTGAACGCGAGAGCGTCGAGTTTTGCCATATAGGCGAAATCGCCGGGTTCCGGGTCTTTCTCGAGAAACGGTCCCGCGACATCCTCGCCGGTGATCTCGTAGCTGACGAGAACGGGCGCCTCGTCGCCTCGCGTCAGCTTGTCCCAGACCCGGGCATCCAGCTTTCCGTCGGCCTCCAGACCATGGTGACGCTCGAAGGCGGCGATCGCATTGACCGTGTTGTCGCCCGGCCATCCGTCGATCACCCCGGGCGAAAACCGCGCCCGGTCGAGCAGGACCTGCGCCTTCACGAGCAGAGGGCTTCGTTCCTGCGCACCGTCCGGCCGCGCGCCATCTTCAACGAACGTCGCCTCGTTGACCGCCGCGGCATCCAGGTCAGCGGCCAACGCGTGGGCGATCCCCACCGACAGGAGAGACGCTGCGCCGAAAAATGCCATCATCCAACGAATGGGCATCGCAAGTTCCGCTTGTAATCAAATCCCGAATACACAACGCAGTTGCCGACGTCCGGTTCCCGCACGACCGGCGGGAACCGACCTCAAATGCGGGACGTTGTCGTTGTAACGCGCCGCGCAAAGAGCCAGGACCAGATGGAACGACGTCTATTCCCGCTATCTATCCTCTGCGCAGTGGCGCTGGGAATTGCGAGCCCTGCGAACGCGCAGGACGTGTCCGAGGTATCCGAACCTCAGCGGCTCGTGGAATCCGATGCCGAGTTCCGTCAATGCACGCTGGCCCTGAAGAAGCTGGGCGCGCGCTTCGCGGTTTCGGACCCCGTCCTCGATGACGACGACGCGCAATGCGGAATCCTGCGTCCCGTGATCGTGTCGCAGGCAGCGCACGGGGTACAGCTCAACCCGCCCGGGCCGATGCGCTGCGCGACCGCGCTCGCGCTGGCGGAGTGGGTCGACACCTTCGTCGTCCCGGCGAGCCGCAACCTGCCGGAGCGCGGTCTGCTGACGCAGATTAACCAGAGCTCTCCCTACGTATGCCGGCGGCGAAACAACCTGCCGACCGGCAAACTGTCGGAACACGCGTTCGGCAACGCCCTGGATATCAGTTCCTTCGAATTCGCAGAGGGCAGGCCGATCCCGGTCGAACCGCGCGAGCGCGAGGGGACGCCGGCGGAGGCGTTCCAGCGCGCGGTCCGGGCCAGCGCCTGCCTCAACTTCACCACGGTGCTGGGCCCCGGGACGGACTCGTCCCATGATGACCACCTTCACCTCGACATCAAGGCACGCCGCGGCGGCTTCCGGCTCTGTCAGTAGGCCTGCGGCTTGCGGATCCGCCCTAGCGCGGCAGTTCGGTCGATCCCATCAGGAACTTGTCGATGGCATGCGCGGCCTGCCGGCCCTCGCGGATCGCCCAGACGACGAGCGACTGGCCGCGGCGCATGTCGCCGGCGGTGAACACCTTCTCGCGCGACGTACGGTATTCGCGGGTGTCGGCCTTCACGTTGCCGCGCTCGTCCAGATCGACGCCCAGTTCGTTGAGCATGCCCTCGGCCACCGGATGCACGAAGCCCATGGCCAGCAGGACCAGGTCCGCCTTCAGCTCGAACTCGGTCCCGGGAACAGGCTGGAACTTCTCGTCGACGCGCTGGCAGTTCAGGTGCGTGACATGCCCGTTCTCGCCGCCGAAGCTCATCGTCGTCACCGAGAAATCGCGCTCGGCACCCTCGGCCTGGCTGGACGACGTGCGCATCTTGAGCGGCCAGTGCGGCCAGGTCAGTCCCTTGTTTTCCTTTTCCGGCGGCGCCGGCATGATCTCGAGCTGGGTTACCGACAGCGCGCCCTGGCGGATCGACGTCCCGATGCAGTCCGAACCGGTGTCGCCGCCGCCGATCACGACGACATGCTTCTGGCCCGCGAGGATGTCCTCGACGTCGCCGAGGTTGCTGCCCGCCACCCGGCGGTTCTGCTGCGGCAGGAAATCCATCGCGAAATGAATGCCGTCCAGATCGCGGCCCTCGACGTCGAGGTCGCGCGGTTTCTCCGAGCCGCCGGTAAGCAGCAGCGCATCGTGGTTGGCCTCCAGTTCGGCGGCCTGCACATCCACGCCGACATGAACGCCGCAGTGGAAGGTCACGCCCTCGGCCTCCATCTGCACGACACGACGGTCGATGTGATGCTTCTCCATCTTGAAGTCGGGGATACCGAAGCGAAGAAGCCCGCCCGCCGTTTCGTGTTTCTCGTACAGGTGCACGTCGTGACCCGCGCGCGCGAGTTGCTGCGCAGCAGCCATGCCGGCCGGCCCGGAGCCGACAATCGCGACCTTCTTGCCGGTCTTCGACGCCGGCGGCTGCGGCACGATCCAGCCCTCTTCCCACGCCCGGTCCACGATCGCACATTCGATCGTCTTGATGGTCACCGGGTTGTCATCGATGTTCAGCGTGCAGGCGGCCTCGCAGGGCGCCGGGCAGATCCGGCCCGTGAACTCCGGGAAGTTATTGGTCGAATGCAGGTTGCGCGACGCCTCTTCCCAGTCCGCGTTGTAGACCAGGTCGTTCCAGTCGGGGATCTGGTTGTTGACCGGGCAACCGTTGTGACAGAACGGGATTCCGCAATCCATGCAGCGCGCCGCCTGTCGCTCGAGATCGCGCTCCTCGAGCGGAATCACGAATTCCTCGAAATTGCGGATGCGATCGCTCGCCGGCTTGTACGTCCGGTCGTGCCGCTCGATCTCGATAAAGCCTGTGACCTTGCCCATTAGTTTCTCCGCATGCCGATGTTCATTTCACCGGTCTGCTCGACCTGCATTTCCTGGAGCGCGCGCCGGTATTCGACCGGCATGACCTTCACGAATTTCGGCAGATAATCCGACCAGTTGTCCAGGATATGCTTCGCGCGCGTCGACGCCGTATAGCGAGCATGGTTCTGGATCAGCTGGTGCAGACGCTCCGCATCGAACCGGGTCATGTCGGACCGGATGTCCACCATGCCGTGGGATTCGTTGTCGGACAGGTGGAGCTTCTCCATCTCCTCGACCTCTGCCTCGATGGGCTCGAGGTCGACCATGGCCAGGTTGCAGCGCGCCTCGAAGTCGTCGGTCTCGTCGAGCACATAGGCGATGCCGCCGGACATCCCCGCGGCGAAGTTCCGGCCGGTCTCGCCCAGAACGACAACGATCCCGCCGGTCATGTATTCGCAGCCGTGGTCGCCAACGCCTTCGACAACGGCGATCGCGCCGGAATTGCGCACGGCGAACCGTTCGCCGCCGATCCCGCGGAAATAGCATTCGCCGGTGATCGCGCCGTACAGCACGGTGTTGCCGATGATCATGCTTTCGTCAGGGTTGATCCCGCTGTCGGGGTCGGGGCGGACGATCAGCTTGCCGCCCGACAGTCCCTTGCCGACATAGTCGTTCGCCTCGCCGACGAGATCGAGCGTCACGCCGTGGGCGACCCAGGCACCGAAGCTCTGTCCCGCCACGCCCTTCAGGTTGAGCCAGATCGTGTCTTCCGGCAGGCCGGCATGGCCGTACTTGCGCGCCACCTCGCTCGACAGCATCGTGCCCGCGGTGCGGTCCGTGTTGCGGATCGGGAAATCCGCCTGCACGGGCGTGCCATCCTCGAGCGCGGGCTTCGCCGTCTCGATGAACTTGCGGTCCAGGATATCGTGGATCGGATGGTTCTGCTCGATCGTGTTGTAGATATCGACCCTGTCGGCCTCGGCCGGCTTGTGGAACAGGCGCCCGAAATCGAGCCCCCGCGCCTTCCAGTGGTCGACCGCGGCCTGGGTGTCCAGGGCCTCGGTCTGGCCGATCATCTCGTTCACCGTCCGGAACCCGAGCTCGGCCATCAGTTCGCGCACTTCCTCGGCGACGAAGAAGAAATAGTTCACGACATGCTCCGGCGCGCCGGTGAACTTCTTGCGGAGCTGCGGGTCCTGGGTCGCGATTCCGACCGGGCAGGTGTTGAGGTGGCACTTGCGCATCATGATGCAGCCCGATGCGATCAGCGGCGCGGTCGCGAAACCGAACTCGTCGGCGCCGAGAAGCGCCCCGACGACGACATCACGGCCGGTGCGAAGGCCGCCGTCGACCTGCACCGCGATCCGGCCGCGCAGGTCGTTCATCACGAGCGTCTGCTGGGTCTCGGCCAACCCGATTTCCCACGGCGATCCCGCGTGCTTGATCGACGTCAGCGGCGAGGCGCCCGTGCCGCCCTCGAAACCGGAAATGGTGACGTGGTCCGCGCGCGCCTTCGACACGCCGGCCGCAACCGTGCCGACGCCGATTTCGGACACCAGCTTCACGCTGATATCGGCCCGGTCGTTCGTGTTCTTCAGGTCGTAGATGAGCTGCGCCAGGTCCTCGATCGAGTAGATATCGTGATGCGGCGGCGGCGAAATCAGGCCCACACCCGGTGTAGAATGCCGGACCTTCGCGATCACCGCGTCGACCTTGTGCCCGGGCAACTGTCCGCCCTCGCCGGGCTTGGCGCCCTGCGCCATCTTGATCTGGATCATGTCGGAGTTGACCAGGTACTCGGTCGTGACGCCGAAGCGGCCGGAGGCGACCTGCTTGATCGCCGAGCGCATCGAATCGCCGTTGTCCATCGGCTTGAAACGGTCGACTTCCTCGCCGCCTTCGCCGGTGTTCGACTTTCCGCCGATCCGGTTCATCGCGATGGCGAGCGTCGTGTGCGCCTCGCGCGAGATCGAGCCGAACGACATGGCGCCCGTCGAGAACCGCTTCACGATCTCGGCCGCCGGTTCCACTTCCTCGAGCGGCACCGGGCTGCGCCCGGTCTCTTCCGCTGGACGCAGCCGGAAGAGACCGCGGAGCGTCATCAGGTCCTCGTCCTGCTGGTTGATCCTGGCGGCGTAGGACCGGTACTTGTCCGGCAGGTTACCGCGCACCGCATGCTGCAGGTCGGCGACCGAATCCGGTGTCCAGGAATGCTTCTCGCCGCGAATCCGGAACGCATACTCGCCGCCCACGTCGAGGAAGTTCTCGTAGATCGGGTTGTCGCCGAACGCATCCTTGTGACGGCGCATGGTCTCCTCGGCGATTTCAGCCAGCCCCACACCCTCGACCGCGGTGTGCGTGCCGGTGAAATACTTCGCCACGAAGTCCGACTTCAGGCCGACCGCGTCGAAGATCTGCGCACCGCAATAGGACTGGTAGGTCGAGATGCCCATCTTGGACATGACCTTCAGGATCCCCTTGTCGATGGCCTTGATATAGCGGCGGATC
>JAEPNS010000253.1 GCA_017643325.1 Alphaproteobacteria bacterium
CGACTTGGACTGGTTCGCCGTCTCGGCTTCGTCCTTGGCTTCGCGAAGGCTTTTTTCACGCTGCTCGAGTTCGGCGATCATCGCGTTGAAGCTGTCGGCCAGCAGGCGCAGTTCGCGCGGGCTGTGGTCCGGCAAGTCCGCGACGCGCGTGTGCATTCCTCCGGCTGTCACCTCCGCCGCCGCGCTCGACACCGCGACGATGGGACGCGCGATATACCGCGCCAGGAGCCATCCCAGCACGGCGGCAACCAGGATGCCGATGACCGTGAGAAGGATCGCGATGTTCCGCACGTCATCGGCATTCTCTTCCAGTTCCTGGAAGGGCTGCGGGACCATCACGCCCCAGCCGACCCCCGGCACGGAGGTATACCCGGCAATCATGTCGGCCTGCATGGGCGGCGAGAAGAAGGTGGCGACGCCGGTTTCTCCACGCATCATCTTCTGGACGACGGACAGCCCCGACGCGTCCTTCGACGTCGCCTCCCAGTCCGAATCGGGATGCGCCACGACGCGGCCTTTCGCATCGACGATCATCGAATGCCCGCGTTCGCCGAACACGATCGCCCGCTGGACGATCTTGAGGAATGTCGTCTCGAGCGCACCGACCACAAGCCGGTCCTCCTCGATCAGGCTGACAACGAAAAACATCGGGCTGTCGCCAACGCGGACCAGGTCGGAGATCACGACCTCGCCTGGCTCCGCGGCCGCCAGCGCGCGCAGGTCAGCCCGCACCGTCGACGGCAGCTCAGAGGATTGCGAACCACCGAGCGGCCGCATGACGTAGCCGATCATCCCGTCCCGCGCGTCGAACTTGGCGACGTAGCGGAAGTTCAGGGACCGCAACAGTTTGTCGAAACCCTCAAGGTTCTCGATCTCGTACGCGTTGTCAGCCGCCACGCGAAACGCCTCGCGCACGTCGGTGACATACCGTTCGAGAACGCCGCTGAGGTTTTCGGCGAGCAAGAGGTGTTTTTCCGTGACCGAGCGGACTTCTTTCTCCAGCGCATCCGACTGCACCCAGGCCGCGAGCAGGAGCACGGGAACGGCCGAAATCAGCACGAGTGCGGTGAAAAGGACCAGCTGCAACCGGTAGCCCGTCCCGACCCGCTTCATGCCCGCGCGGACGCGCTCGCGCAGTCCGGCGGCTGCGGCGCTGTCATTCGCGATGGGTTCGACCAAGGGCGGTGTGCTCATGTTCACGTCGCTCGAAAACCGGTCGGCAGGCCCGCTAGGCCGCCAATCAACATAAACGATGTTGAATCAAAGACATACCAAATCACATCCCGATTGATTCATGCACTAGCAACGACCGTTATCACGATTCCGTGTATCGGTGACGACCACGCTTGGATGTTGTTACGCATTCGCACATGTCATCCGCGGCCAAAGGCTATAGGGTGCCTCGCACCATAACTCCGTGCGAGAAAGTGAGTTCGAGATGCAAATCCGTGTGATGGGCATTTGGCTGGCCGCCGCGATCCTAGCGACGGCCATTTTCCATGTCCCCCAGACCCAGGCGGCCGAGGACACATTCGTCTTCACCGCCATCCCCGACCAGGACGAGGCGCGGCTGCGTTCGCGCTTCGAAAAAGTCGCGGCCTACCTCTCCGATGAGCTCGGCGTGAAGGTCGAATACGTCCCGGTGAAATCCTATGCCGCCGCGGTGACGGCCTTCCGCAACGACCAGGTGCAACTGGCATGGTTCGGCGGCCTGTCCGGCGTCCAGGCGCGCCGCCTCGTCGATGGCTCCCAGGCCATTGCCCAGGGGGTGGAAGACCCGGACTTCGTCACCTACTTCATCGCCCATGAAAGCACCGGGCTGGCGGAATCGAGCGAATTCCCGAAAGAGATTGCGGGCAAGACCTTCACCTTCGGCTCCAAGGGCTCGACGTCGGGCCGGCTAATGCCGGAGTTCCACATCCGCGAACAGTTCGGAAAGGCCCCCGAGGACGTGTTCTCGCGGGTCGGCTTCAGCGGCGACCATTCGCGCACCATCGCGCTGGTGCAGTCCGGCGCGTTCGAGGTCGGTGCGGTGAACTACAAGGTCTGGGCGAACGAGCTGAATGAAGGCCGCATCGACCCGGAGAAGGTCCGCATTATCTGGCGGACGCCCGGCTATCCTGACTACCAGTGGTCGATCCGCGGTGACGTCGACCGCCGGTTCGGACCGGAGTTCATCGAGAAGGTGAAAGCCGCCCTGCTGTCGATGGACGATCCGGACCTGCTCGCCAGTTTCCCGCGCGCCGGCTTCATTCCCGCGAGCAACGCCGACTACGCGCCCATCGAGGATACGGGCAAGACCATCGGCATCCTCGACTGAGGGCCACCGCGGTGGACATCGTCGCACTCGACGGGGCGCTCGCCGGATACGGCGACGCCCCCGTCCTGCGGGATCTCAACCTGAAGATACGGGCCGGCGAGCGCATCGCGATCGTCGGCGAGAGCGGGGCGGGCAAGACCACCCTGCTCCGCCTGCTGCGCGAGCGTAGCACCGCGCCTGTCGCGCTCGTGCCGCAGGACCTCGGACTCGTGCAGGCGCTCACGGTGTTCCACAACGTCTACATGGGCCGGCTCGACCGTCACGGCCTGTTCACGAACCTGCGAAACCTCGTCTGGCCGGGCCGCAGAGAGTCTTCGGCTGTGCGCGCCCTGCTCGACGAGGTCCGTCTCTCCGACAAGCTCTTCACGCCGGTCGGCCAGTTGTCCGGCGGCCAGCGCCAGCGGGTCGCCGTCGCCCGGGCGCTGTATGCGGACGCCGCCATCCTTGTCGGCGACGAGCCGGTCTCCGCGGTCGACGATCTCCAGGCCCGCGACATTCTGGACCTTCTGGGCGCGCGGAAAGAGACCGTGATCCTGGCGCTGCACGACCGGAACCTGGCCCTCGGTTTCGCGGACCGGATCGTCGGGCTGCGCGGCGGGCGGATCGTGCTCGACCGGCCGGCGGCGGAGCTTTCTCCCGCGGACCTCGACCCGCTCTACAAGCCGTGAACGACACAACGGCCGGCTACTACCGTCGCTCGCCACTGGCGCGCACGCTGGCGTGGTTTACCGCCATCGCGGTCGTCTGTCTCGCCTTTGCCGACATCGACATCACGACCGTCGACCCCTGGGCCGAGTTCGGCCGCCTCGCCCTCGGTCTCGTGACGCCGGATTTCACCGCGACGGAGAACCTGCTCCACGCCATCGCGATGACGCTCGCCTTCGCGCTGCTCGGGGTGTCGCTCTCCGTGGTGCTGGGGTTCGCGCTCGCCCTTGTGTTCCACATCGCCCTCGTGCGCGGGTTCTGCGCCGTCGTCCGCGCCGTCCACGAGCTGTTCTGGGCGCTGATCTTCCTGCAGGTCTTCGGCCTCTCGCCGCTCACCGGCATTCTCGCGATCGCGATTCCCTACGCCGGGATCGTCGCCAAGGTCTTCGCGGAAATCCTGGAGGAGGCCGACGACCGCGCGCTTCGCACCCTGCCGCCCGGAACCGGGCGTCTCTCCGCACTCCTGTTCGTGCGGTTGCCCGACGTGTGGGCGCACTACAAGACCTACGCGCTCTACCGCCTCGAATGCGGGCTGCGGTCCAGCGCCGTCCTCGGCTTCGTCGGCCTGCCGACGCTCGGGTTCCATCTCGAGACGGCGTTCCGGCAAGGCAACTATGCCGAGGCCGCCGCGCTGCTCTATATCTTCTACGTCATCATCGCGACCCAGCGGCTCTGGGCACGGCGCCAACTGCTGCCGCTCTACCTTGTCGCCGCCGCGGCCATCCTGCCCTGGTCGTCGGCAATCTCGGGCGCGAACATCGCGCGCTTCTTCACGGCCGACATCGTGCCTTTCCCCCTGCGCAACGGCGAGGGGTTGGCCGGTTTGCTCGAGTGGCTGCACAACCTGCTGATCCAGCAGGCGTTGCCGGGGACGATCGCCACCGTCCAGCTCACGATGATCGCCCTGCTTGCGACCGGGCTCCTGTCCGCGCTGTTCTTCCCGCTGGTCTCGCCGGTGATGTTCGGCCGGGCCGGGCGCACCGCGGGACATGTGGCACTGGTGGTGATCCGCTCGACGCCGGAATACATCCTCGCCTTCGTGCTGCTGCAGCTCTGGGGGCCGTCGATGCTGCCGGCCATCGTCGCGCTGGCGCTCCACAACGGCGGGATCATCGGCCACCTGGTCGGCCGCTACACTGAAACGCTGACCCTGCGCGATGATGCCCCGCGCGGCCTCGCCCGCTACGGCTACGAGCTGCTGCCGCGGGTCTATAACGGCCTGCTGGCGCTGCTGTTCTACCGCTGGGAGATCATCATGCGCGAGACGGCGATCCTCGGCATCCTGGGGATCGCGACGCTGGGTTTCTACGTCGACAGCGCCTTCGCCGAGCTGCGCTTCGACCGCGCGCTGGTCCTGATCGCGATCACCGCACTGCTCAACATCGCCATCGACATGACCTCACGCCGCGTGCGCCGCCACCTGCGCCTGCGCACCACGCTGGAGGGCCGCTAGAACAGCTTCTCCCGCGCAACCTTCGCGGCGTCTTCCATGGTCAGGAATTCCGCGCCGTCGGCGATCAGCTTGTCGACGAACTTCTCGAACGCGAACATCCGGAAACCGCGGCCGATCACATAGGGGTGCATGGTGTAGGTGACGATTCCCCACTCCTCGGTCTGGCGCATGTAGCACCACTCGTCATACCAGCTCTCCATCACCTCGCGCGCAGGGCGCAGGCCCGGCATCAGGAAGCCGGGCGTGCGCAGGTATTCGAAATGCGGATGATCGTCCAGCGTCCAGCTGATCGGCATCTCGATAATCTCGCGGTCCTCGCCGTAGCGGATCGGCTTGCCGAGCTCGACGGCGTCGGCATGGCGGGTCTTCATCGGGATGTAGTCGCCCGCCATCAGGCTGCTGTCATAATCGAAGCCCTCGGCCTCCAGCAGGTCGAGCGTGTTCTCGCTCAGGTCCCAGGACGGCGAGCGGTAGCCGCGCGCCTTCTGTCCGGTCAGCGCCGCGATGGCCTCGTTGGCCCGTGCCATGTCCTCGGCCTCCTCGTCGCGGCTCTGTTCCGCAGGCGGGACATGCGCCCAGCTGTGGTGCGCGATCTCGTGCCCCGCCTCGACAACGCGCTCGCAATCCGCCTTGTGGCTGTCGATGGTGAAGCCCGGCACGAACCAGGTCATCGGCAGGTCGCGAGACTTCGCCAGGTCGAGGATGCGCCGCGCGCCCGTCAGGCCGAACTCGCCGCGCGACAG
>JAEPNS010000254.1 GCA_017643325.1 Alphaproteobacteria bacterium
CCGCGCTGGGCGAGATCCCGTCGGCGATCAGCGTCTTCGGCGTCGGCGTGGTGACGGCCGGCATTCTCGTCGCGCTGGGGCCGGGGCTGCTGTCCGGCGCGGCGTCGCGCGAGCGCGAGCCGGTGCGCCCGTGAGCGCGCCCGTGAACACCACCGCGGACGACGACCGCCCGAGCTTCGCCGTCGGGGTCGCCTGCGGCCTCGTGGTGCCGTTCATCTGGGGCGGCTGGATCGTCGCCTCGCGCTTCGGGGTCCTCAACGAGCTCACGCCCTACGACGTGGCGGCGCTGCGCGTGGGCGTCGCGGCGGTGATCGTGTTTCCGGTGTTCCTGCTGCACGGCTTCGCCGGACTCCCCGTCTGGAAGGGCGCGGTCGTGTCGTTCGGCGTCGGCGCGCCCTTCGCGCTGACGTCCTTCGGCGGGATGTCGCTCGCGCCCGTGATCCATGCGGGCGTGCTGACCAACGGCACCATGCCGATCTTCGCCGCGATCCTCGGCTATCTGTGGCTGCGCGAGGGACCGACGAAGCTGCAGGCGGCGGGGCTGCTGCTGATCGTCGTCGGCGCGGTGATGCTCGGCGGCGACAGCTTCTCGATCCACGCGCCCGCGAGCCAGTGGCTCGGTGACCTTCTCCTTGTGGGCGCGGGGTTCTGCTTCGCCGTCTACATGACCGCGCTGCGGCGCTGGAACGTGACCTTCCTGCAGGCGATTATCGCCATTCCGGTCCTGAGTTCGGTTGTTTATATCCCGATCTGGGTGCTTTTCCTGCCGTCCGGGCTGCTCGATTTCGCGAATTTTCCGCCCTGGGAGCAGGTCGCGCTGCAGGCGGTCTACCAGGGCGTGGTCGCGAGCTTCCTGGTGGTCATGCTGATCACCCGCGCGACCCGATCGATCCGCGCGACCACCATGGCGGTGTTCCTCGCGGGCGCGCCGGGGATCGCCGTGCTGCTCGGGCTGGTGCTGCTCGGCGAGGTGCCGACGCTCGTCGCCTGGGCGGGGCTCGTGGTGACGACCGCCGGGATGATCATGACCGTCAGCCGGCGCCGGGGGTAAGCAAGGAGAGGTTGATGAGCGACGCGTATCTCGAGCATGTCCGGACGTTCGCGGCCTACAACCGCTGGGCCAACGCGCGCCTGTACGATGCTTGTGCCGGCCTGCCGGACGCCGAATACCGGCGCGACCGGGGCGCGTTCTTCGGCTCGATCCACGGCACCCTCAACCACATCCTCGTCGCCGACCGGATCTGGCTCGGGCGGATCGAGGGGCGGGATTCGGGCCTGAAACAGCTCGACGCGATCCTTTTCGAGGACTTCGCCGGCCTGCGCGCCGCCCGCGAGGCCGAGGACGCGCGGATCGTCGCGCTGGCCGACGGCCTCGACGCCGCGCGGCTGGGATCGGACCTCGCCTACGCCACCACCTCCGGCGCGCCCCAGTCGACGCCGCTGCGCGCGGTCCTCGCGCATGTCTTCAACCACCAGACCCACCACCGCGGCCAGGCCCACGATCTTCTGTTCCAGATAGGAAAAACTGCGCCGGAATTGGACCTAATTTATTTTCTGCGTGAACGAATTTAGCCCGCCGGCACCCGCAAAACGAGTTTGTTGATCGCGTTCAGGACCCGGTAGAGCGGCGCGAACTGCTTGGCGAACGCGGCCTCGTCGAGCTCGGGGCGCTTGTCGCGGATCGCGGCGTGGATGTCGGCGATGCTGCGCTCGCCGTCGCACAGCGCGCCGATCGCGCGCGCGAGCGGCGGGACGGACATCTGGAGTCTGAGCCCTTCCGCGGTCACCGTGACCTGCCCGCCCGGCGGCAGGATCGTGCCCATTTCCTCGGCGGTCAGGTTGACCGGCACGGGGATCGCGCTGCGGTCCTCGGGGTCCGGCGGCGCGACCGGGTTTTCATCCCGGACCGCGTAGAAGATGTGTTTCTTCAGGTTGCCCGCGAACAGCTCCGCGAAGGCCGACCGCTCGGCGGGGGCGAGGCCGTCGAGCTGCCTGCCGATCCGCGGGTCGTTGGTCAGCCAGGCCGGGTCGTAGCGGTAGGGCTCGATGAAGGACACCAGCCGCAGGCCCGCACCGGCCACCCAGTCGTAGACCTGGGGCACGGTGTAGGCGCGGTCGCGCGCGTGCAGGAACAGGTCGTATACGCCCGGATCACCGCCGCCGGTGTGGTCGCGGATCGATCCGTTCCGGTTGAGCCATGCCGTGCCGGGCAACGCATCCGCCAGGCGTTTCGCGAGCGCGATCCGTTCGTCGTCGGGCATCGCGCCGCCGGGCGCGACCATGCGCAGCATGTCCTGCATGTGATAGACGCCGATCCGCCCGTACTCGCCATAGACCATGAGGCCCATCCCGCCATCGGGCGCGAGAACGCCGGCCAGCGCCGCGAGGCCCGCGTCGGGGTCCTCCAGGTGATGCAGCACGCCGCAGCAGTCGATGTAGTCCCACGGGCCGGGCGCGATCTCCGCGGCGTCCAGCAGCGAGCCGGTGACGAAGCGGATATTGTCGAGGCCCCGGATCTCCGCGCGTCGGCGCGCGATCTCCTGGCTCGGGCCGCTGAGGTCGAGATGGACCACCTCGCCCGGGACGTCCGCGTCGGCCATGTGCTGCGCGAGCATGATCATGGCGTCGCCGGTCCCGCCGCCGGCCACCAGTGCGCGCAGCGGCTTCGACAGGTCGCGGCGCCCGCCGAAGACATAATGGTTGAGTTCGGCCAGCCCGCTCGGCGAGCCGGTGATGAGGCGGGTGCGTTCGTCCTCGGGCCGGCGTTCCGGGTAGGGATAGCCCTCATACTGGGCGCGGACCTGCCGGTCGCGCGTTTCGCGGTCCGCCATGGCCCCGTCAGCCGTCGATGTCGATCACCAGGCGGCCGGTCGCCTGCCGGCCCTCGAGCGCCGCGAGCGCCTCGGGCGCATCTGCCAGCGGGTAGACCTTCGAGACGTGCGGTTTCAGCTTGCCCTCGGCCCACCAGCGGCCGAGCTCCTCAAAGCCCGCACGCATGGTCTCGGGTTCGCGGTTCCGGTAGGCGCCCCAGTAGACGCCCACGATCGCGATGTTCTTGACGAGAAGATAGTTCGCCGGGAATTGCGGCACGTCGCCGCTGGCGAAGCCGATCACGAGGAAACGCCCCGCCCAGGCCATCGAGCGCATCGCGGCGGTGGCGAGGTCACCGCCGACCGGGTCGTAGACCACGTCGACGCCGTTGCCGTCGGTGAGCCTGCGGATTTCCGCGCGCAGGTCGGCGTCGGAATAGTTGATGGCATGGTCCGCGCCGCGCTCCGTTGCGAGGGCGAGCTTCTCGTCGCTCGAGGCCGCAGCGATGACGGTCGCGCCGACCGCCTTCGCGCATTCGATCGCCGTCAGCCCGACACCGCCGCCGGCGCCGAGTACCAGCACGGTCTCGCCAGGCTGCAGGTTGGCGCGATGGGTCAGCGCCAGGTGCGACGTGCCGTAGGCCACCGCGAAGGCGGCCGCAGTGTGGTCGTCCATGCCGTCGGGCGTGTGAAATACCGTCGACGCGTCGCAGACGGCCTGTTCCGCGAAACCGCCCGTCGAGGTGAGCGCCATGACCCGGTCGCCCGGCTTGAAGCCGGTCACGCCCGCGCCGACTTCCATGATCTCCCCGGCACCCTCCAGCCCCGGGGCGAAGGGCAGCTCCGGTTTTTCCTGATACTGGCCGCGGACGAGGACGATGTCGGCAAAATTCACGCCGGCCGCGCGCATGCGGATTCGCACCTGGCCGGGCCCCAGTTCCGGCTCCGGCAGGTCGCCCAGTTTCAGGTCGCCGGGCTCGCCCCAGTCTTCGCAAACGATCGCGCGCATGTTTTGCCTTCCGCTCTAGAACGCCAGCCCGTCGGCCGGACGCAGCACGCCGACCTCCCGGCCGGCCCAGTTGGTTTGAACCGGCGACAGCCGGTCCGTCAACTTCTCTCGGGCCTGATCGGACAGTGCGCCGAGCCGGTCGAGCGTGTGGATCATCGCCAGTTCCGCCGCGCGGCCTGCACCGTCGTCGATCTTCAGCGCCACGCCGAGCCCGAGCGCCGGGAGGATCGCCGTGTAGACCCCCTCCGCACCGCCCTTGACCAGCACGTCCGGTCCCGCGGCCGCGATCACGTCCGTGCCGAACGCGCCGCTGCCGTGCATGTAGAACGGTTCAGTCGCCAGCGCATCCCGGATGCGCCTGACGGCCGCCTGCCGCGTCTCGGGCTGGTCCGAGGGGTCCGCCATACGGGCCATGGCGAGTGCGAGGTTGCCCAGCGGCATCGCCCAGACCGGCACCGAGCAGCCGTCGATGCCGCGCGCGGCGTGGCCGAGATCGCAGCCGGTCATGGATTCGAACACGCCGAGGATGCGCTGTTGCACCGGGTGGGTAATGTCGGTGTAGCCCTGCACCTGTTCGCCCTTGTGGCGCGCCGTGGCGATCATGCCGGCGTGCTTGCCCGAGCAGTTATTGTGCAGCGCATGCGGTGCCTCGCCAGCCGCCGCGAGGTCGCGCGCGGCCTCCGGGTGCGCCGGCGGTTGCGCGCCACATTCATAGTCCTCCGGGGAGGCGCCGGCGGCCTCGAGCATCGACAGGGCGGCGGCGACGTGGCGCGCCTCGCCGAGGTGGGAGGCGCAGGCCATCGACAGCTCGACGTTGCCGAATCCGAAGGCGTCGGCCGCGCCGGTCTCGACCAGCGGCAGCGCCTGCACCGGCTTGATCGCCGAGCGGGGGTAGATATCCCGGGTCACGTCGCCGACCGCGTGCACCACCGTTCCGTCGGGTACGACAACCGCGATCGCGCCCCGGTGGCGGCTCTCGACCATCGGGCCGCGCACCACCTCGACCAGCACCGGATTGCCGGTTTCGTCGGGTGCCGGGGCGTTGCGCCGGTGATCGTGCAGGTCGTCCATCGGCGGCCACCTTGCCCGGCTCACAGGGGGTGTGCAACCTAACGCCGGGAGCGGGCGACGGGCGGACGAAGCATGGCCGAGAACAGGATGCGCGGGTATTTCGGCGTCGGGGTCGAGGGTATCTCGAAACCCATGAATGTCGGCGCGATCATGCGCACCGCCCACGCGTTCGGGGCGAGCTTCGTGTTCACCATCGATGCCGCCTACTCCAAGCGCGAAGGCGGGCGCTCGGACACCTCCGACGCGCCCGAGCATCTGCCGCTGCACGAATATCCGAGCCTTGAGGATTTCGCCCTGCCCCGGGGCTGTGAGCTTGTCGGT
>JAEPNS010000255.1 GCA_017643325.1 Alphaproteobacteria bacterium
TATCACGGGTTCCGGGACCAGCCGCGACAGGCCCTCGGAGACGATGTCCGCGAGCACCGCCGCGTCGTAGGGCTCGGGCGGGCTCGCCGAGCTGCCGCAGCCGGGCAGGTCCGCGACCAGCAGGCGGTAGTCGTCCTCCAGGGCCGGGATCGTGCGGACCCAGTGCATCCACGACCCGGAGCCGCCGTGCAGCAGCACCACGGTCGGGGTGTCGGGTCCGGTCTCGCCCCATGCCCGCCACACCATGTCGCCGTCGCCGCAGGGCGTGCGGAACGTCTCGCAGCGCGCCAGAAAGCCGTCGAGAATCGATCGGGCCCCCAAGGGAGACCTCCCTAACCTTGTGCTCTGTCGCGCAGCTGCGGGAACACGTCGGTCATGCGCGAGCCCGGGTAAAAGGCCTTGTCATAGGCCGGGCGGGCCTTGATGCGCTCGAACCAGTCCGCAACATGGGGGGCACCCTCCCACATGTCGGTCATGCCGAGGTCCTCCATGCGCTGGAACAGGGGCGCCATGCAGATGTCGGCAATGGTGTACTGCTCCCCGACAATCCACGGCCCCTCCTTGGACAGCGCGGCTTCCATCCGCTCGACGGTGGCGCGCAGCTGCAGCAGCGAGTTCTCGTATTCCTCGTCGCTGAAACCGGTCCGGTTCAGGCGCATGAAGAAGTCGCGGCGCAGCGTGTTGGAATCGCGGAACTCGGCATACTCCTCCTCGCTCATCGCCTTGAAGCGGTCGATCAGGAGGTCCTGGAAGGTCGGCACCCGCACGGCCATCGACGGCACCTCGTCGATGTAGCGCAGCCAGGCGCGCATCTCGGCGCGCTTCTTCGGATCGGACGGCGTCAGGCTGGCACCCTGTTCCGGCCAGACCTCGTCGACATACTCGCACATCACCGTGGACTCGATGATCGGGGTGCCGTCGTGCACGAAGGCGGGGACAACCCCGTTCGGATTGATGGCGAGATATTCCGGCGTCAGGTTCTCGCCGGCACCGAGATCGACGTGCCGGTTCTCCCAGTCGACGCCCTTCTCGGCGAGGCAGATGCGCACCTTCTGCGAACAGGTCGACGCGTCGTGGTGATAGAGCTCAAGTGCCATCGGACATCCCTTCCAGACATGAAGGGGTGACGCTTATCGCGGCATCCGCGCCCGCGCAAGGCGCGCGGGCGCATGCCAGATGTCTCGGAGACGCGGGCGCGCCCTTACTCGGCCGCGCGGGCGACCACCATGTCGTCCTCGTCGTCCGCGAAGTGCGGCATGATCTCCTTCGAGAAGGTCCGCAGGCCTTCGATGCCCGAGCCGCCGTCCGAGAACAGCATGTAGCGCACGCCGGCATCGCGCATCTTCGCGATCTTTTCGACGATCTCGTCGACCGTGCCGAACATCGCGGCTTCGGCGGTCGTCTCGACCGCATCGTCGTAGGACATGATGGAGGCCTTGTTGCCCCCGTCCGGGCGCTGGGCCAGTGCGTCGACGCGCCGGCGCGCCTCGATCCGCCGCTCGATGGCGGCATCGCGGTCGGCCGCGTCCTTGGCGACATAGAGCCCGCGCGCCACACCGACCTCATACGGGTCGAACGTGCGGCCGCGCTTCTCGACCTCGTCGCGGAAGATGTTCATGCGCTCGATGTTGGTCTCGACCGGCGCGAACTGGTCGAGCAGCAGGTTGTAGCCGCGCTCGGCCACGGCCTCGATCGACTGCGGGCTGCCCGCGCCCATCCAGAACGGCGGGTGCGGCTTCTGCGCCGTCGGCGGCTCGACGATGACATCCTCGTAGGACCAGAACTTGCCCTCGTAGGTCCAGGGGTCGTCCTCGGTCCACGCCTTCGTGATGATCTCGAGGGATTCCTCGAAACGGTCCTGTGCGTCCTCCATCGGGATGCGGAAGCCCTTGAACTCGTTGAAGCGGTACCCCTTGCCGACGCCGAAGTCGAAGCGTCCGCCCGACAGCAGGTCGAGAGTCGCCGTCTGCTCGGCGAGCAGGACCGGGTCATGCCACGGCAAGACCATCACCGCCGTGCCGAGGCGGATCGTCGAGGTCTGGGCCGCGAGGTAGGTCAGCAGGTTGACCGTCGCCGACACCTGGCCGAAGCCGGTGAAGTGATGCTCGACGGCGAAGGTGCTGTGGAAGCCCAGCGCCTCGGCCTCGGTGTTGTACTCCAGCCAGTCGCGGTAACCCTTCGCGCTGTCCACATCGGGGCCGCCGCCGCGTTTCGCCTGGGCACTGCCGAACAATCCGAATTTCATGGTCTGCCTCCGTAATCTCTCATGCTAGATATCACGCAGAAAACGCCGTGTTGGATCACATGCCGATTGGTCTCAAAATGTGAGCCACAACGGCACACGCAAGGCCGGAGAGCGAACAACCGGCTGAAATCGGGGGAAAAATGCTCAACATTGCCGTTATTGGACTGGGCTGGTGGGGCCAGATGCACCTGCGGTCCACACACGAGAAGAGTGACAAGGTCGCGATCACCGCGATCGTCGATCTCGACCCCGACCTCGCGCAGCGCACCTCGAACGAATTCGGGATTCCGGTGGCCGATTCCTACGACGCGGTGCTCGCGGACCCGGCAATCGACGCGGCGATCCTGGTGACGCCGCACTCGCTGCACACCGACCAGATCGTGGCCGGCGCCGCCGCGGGAATGCATATCTTCACGGAAAAACCCTTCGCGCTGAACAAGGCGGACGCCGAGCGCGCCGTCGCCGCGGCCGAGGGTGCCGGCATCCAGCTCGGGCTCGGCCACAACCAGCGCTACGCGGCCGCGCAGACCCGCATCAAGGAGATGATCGACGCGGGCGAGCTGGGCGAGATCATGCACATGGAGGGCAACCTCAGCCACGACACGCTCGCCGAGGTGAAGAGCTGGCGTCACAGCGCCGACGAGGCCCCGGGCGGCGGGCTCTGGCACATGGGCAGTCACTACATCGACCTGTTCCAGCATTTCGCGGGCCCGATCCAGGAGGTCTACGCCCAGGTGGCGGACCGCGTGATCGAGCGGGATTCGGCGCAGGCGCTGCTGACGTTCGAGAGCGGGGCAACCGGCTATGTCGGCAACGTCATGGTCACGGCGCAGACACGGATGCTGAACGTGCTGGGCTCTAAGGGGTGGGTCAAGGCGACCGGGCCGAACACCATTCTTGTCGGCATGCGCGGCGGCGAACCCGCGACGGTCGAACTCGACCCGGTCGATCCCGTTCGCGCGAATGTCGAGGGATTCGCCGACGCCATCGCCGGACGGGCTGCCTACCGGTTCACCAACCAGGACATGATCCGTGACGTGGTGGCACTCGATGCCGTCGCGACATCGCTCAAGTCCGGCCGGCGCGAGCGAGTCGCCTGATAACCGCGCGAGGAGACACCATGATCAACGCAGCAATCGTCGGCCTCGGCTGGTGGGGCCAGAACCATGTCACCGCCACGAAGGGCTCCGACAAGATCCGTTTCACCCGCGCGATCGATCTCGCGCCGGACAACGTCAGGGGCTTCTGCGACGAGAATGGCCTCGCGCTGACCGACCGGATCGAGGATGCCTACGAGGACCCGGACATCGACGCGATCGTGCTGGTCACGCCGCACACCCAGCACGCCGACCAGGTGGTCGCGGGGGCGAAGGCCGGGAAGCACATCCTCACCGAGAAACCGTTTGCGCTGAAGAAGGCGGACGGCGAGCGCGCGGCAAAGGCGATGCAGGACGCCGGCCTCACCCTCGGCATCGGCCACAACTACCGCTACGGCGCAGCCGTGTGGGAGATGAAGAAGATCATCGATGCCGGCAAGCTCGGCGAGGTTCACCACATCGAGGGCAACCTCAGCCACCAGGGCCAGCTCGGCGTTGAAGGCTGGCGGCGTTCGCGCGAGGAGGCGCCGACGGGCGGGATCGTGCATTTCGGCGCGCACATCATCGACATCATGTGCTGGTACGGCGGGCCGATGCGCGAGGTCTACGCACAGCTCGAATCGCGGATCATCGAGAACGATGTGGGCTCGGTTCTCACGAAGTTCGAGTCCGGCGCGACAGGCTATCTCGGCAACCTCATGACCACGCCGGCCTCCTTCCACCTGCAGGTGATGGGCTCGGAGGGCTGGGCCCGGGCCAACGGCTGGATGGACACGAACCGGCTGGTCACCTGCTTTGGCGCCGGAAAACCCGAGGAATCGGGCGGCCATACGGAGGAAATCGAGCTGGAATACCGGGACATCTTCACCCAGCTGCGCGCGAACGACGAGAATTTCGCCGCCGCCTGCCTCGGCGAGGAGGACTATCTCTTCACGCCCGAGGAAATGGTCCACACGGCCGCGATCCACGAGGCGATCGCGAAATCCGCGGAACGCGGCCAGCCGACCGCCGTCTAGGCGCGGCGCGGTTGTTCCGCGCAACCCGGCGGGCTTATGCTCGTTGCAAAGACGGAATCCAGCCTGAACGGGGAGAGAGCGACATGAAACTCAGCGACGAGAAGCTTTTCCGCCAGAAATGCTACGTGAACGGCGAATGGGCCGACGCGGATTCCGGCGAGACGATCGACGTCACCAACCCGGCGGACGGGTCGGTCATCGGCACCGTGCCGAGAATGGGCGCGAGCGAGACCCGCCGGGCCATCGAGGCAGCCGAGGACGCGCAGAAGGAGTGGCGCAAGCTCACCGGCAAGGAGCGTGCGGCGGTCCTGCGCAAGTGGTACGAACTGATGATGGAGCATCAGGAGGACCTGGCCGTCCTGATGACCACGGAGCAGGGCAAGCCGCTGTCGGAGTCGCGCGGCGAGATCGCCTATGCGGCCGGCTTCATCGAGTGGTTCGGCGAGGAAGCCAAGCGGATCTACGGCGACACCATCCCCGGGCACACCCGCGACACGCGCATCGTGGTGATGAAGGAACCGGTCGGCGTGACGGCCGCAATCACCCCGTGGAACTTCCCCGCCGCGATGATCACCCGCAAGGCGGGCCCGGCGCTCGCCGCCGGCTGCTCGATGGTGGTCAAGCCCGCAACCGCGACCCCCTATTCGGCGCTGGCGATGGCCGAGCTGGCCGAACGCGCGGGCGTTCCGGCGGGCGTGCTGTCGGTGGTGACCGGCTCCTCTTCGGAGATCGGCGGCGAGCTCACGTCGAACCCGATCGTGCGCAAGCTGACCTTCACCGGCTCGACCGCCGTCGGCAAGGCGCTGGCATCGGCCGCCGCCGGCAAC
>JAEPNS010000256.1 GCA_017643325.1 Alphaproteobacteria bacterium
AGGCTTTCGGTGTCGCGGGGTTCGGCCCTGGTCATGAGTTTCTCCTGCCTGCCGGCGAAAGGCCAGCGATCGCGTGGCCCGGCGCGCCGAATCCGACACGCGATTGTGAGCTTGCTTGAGCGCGTGCCGGGTCACTTCCGCGCGGAAATCCCCTATATATCCACCCGGAAAACACCTTCTGGCATCCACAGGGAACCCGGCGGGGCAAAGCTGCGATGATGGCGCAAATCCTTGGTTTCAAACGCATTGCCGCGATTATCGTCGCGTTTCAGGCCATTTTGTGGCCGGCGCAGGCGATCGCGGAGGCGGCGACGGACTGGATCGACGGCCCGAAGGCCGACGTGCGCCTGATTTCCGCGACCACGGGTGTCGGTGACCTGGACACGATCCCGCTGGGCGTCGAGGTGCGCCTTGACGAGGGGTGGAAGACCTACTGGCGCTCCCCGGGCGACGCGGGAATCCCGCCCCATGTGGACTGGGAGGGCAGCGAGAACCTCTCCGGGACCGAGTTCGGCTGGCCTGCGCCTGTGCGCTTCAACTTCTACGACCTGGAGACGTTCGGCTACGAGAAGACCGTGGTCTTCCCGATCCAGGCCCGGGTCGCGAGTGTCGGCGAGGCGGTCAGCCTGCGCGCGCGTGTCGACCTGCTGGTCTGCGACGATGTCTGCATCCCCCACACGTTCAACGCGTCGCTGGACCTGCCGGATGCGCCGGCGAACCCGAGCGATCACGCCAACCTGATCGACCGCTACCTGAACCAGGTGCCGGGTGACGGCAGCCGGGCGGGCCTCAGCTTCGAGGGCGCGGAAGTCTCCGGCCCGGCGGCGAAGCCCCTGATCCGGGCCGCCTTCCGCGCCGACACGCCGTTCCGCAATCCGGACCTGCTGGTCGAGGGCCACGAGGACGCGATCTTCTCCAACCCGAGCTTCGAGTTCCAGGACGGCGGCCGGCTGGTTCTGGCCTCGGTCGGCGCCGAGGACATCTTCGGCGAGGGCGCGCCGGTCGATCTCGAGAGCGAACCCCTCACGCTCACCCTCATCGACGGCCCGCGCAGCATCGAGACGAATGCGACGCCGATTCCGGACGGGCTGGCGGGCGTCGACACCGGAGGGCTCGATCTCCTCGCGCTGCTGTCAATCATGGCGCTGGCGCTTGTCGGCGGCCTGATCCTTAACCTGATGCCGTGCGTGCTGCCGGTCATCTCCATCAAGCTCCTGTCGGTTGTCAGCCACGGCGGCGGCGACCCGCGCGAGGTGCGCCTCGGTTTCCTGGCGACCACGGCGGGCATCGTCGTGTCCTTCCTTGCGCTGGCGGGTCTGGCGGTCGGCGTGAAGTCGGCCGGTCTCGTCGTGGGCTGGGGCATCCAGTTCCAGCAGCCGCTGTTCGTGGTCGCGCTCGTGGTGATCCTGACCCTGTTCGCCGCGAACATGTGGGGCCTGTTCGAGGTGCGCCTTCCCGGCAAGGTCTCGGACGCGGCCGTGTCCGCGGGCAACAGCCATTCGCTCGGCGGCCAGTTCTTTCAGGGCGCGTTCGCGACGATCCTCGCCACGCCCTGTACGGCGCCGTTCCTCGGCACGTCCATCGGCTTCGCGCTCAGCCGCGGTCCGCTGGAGATCTTCGCGATCTTCGCCGCGCTCGGCGTCGGCATGGCGCTGCCGTTCATGCTCGTGGCGCTGTTCCCGGCGCTGGCGACCAGGTTGCCGAAGCCGGGCCCGTGGATGAACACGCTCAAGAAGGTGCTCGCGCTGGCCCTCATCGCAACGGCGGTCTGGCTCCTGTCGGTGATGGCGGTCCAGGTCTCCCTCGAGGCGGCGATTGTCGTCGCGGTGCTCATGGCCGGCATTTTCGCGATGTTCGCGCTGAAGGCGCGCAGGCCTGCGAACGAAGGCAGCCCGGCGCTGGTCACCGGTGTGGCCGTGGCGGCGCTGCTGGCCTTCCTCGTGCCGGCTGCACTGCCAGCGCTCGGCGTCGGCGTGCGCGACGACGCGTCCGTTGCCGCGCGCGACAGCGCCTGGCAGCCCTTTGACCGCGCGGCGATCCCGGCGCTGGTCGCCGAGGGCAAGGTCGTTTTCGTGGACGTGACCGCCGACTGGTGCATCACCTGCCAGGTGAACAAGAAGCGCGTTCTCGACACCGCGGACATCGTCGCGGCCTTCGAGACGGGCGACGTCGTGCTGATGCGCGCCGACTGGACGAAACCGAGCGACGAGATTGCGAACTACCTCGCGTCGTTCGGCCGCTTCGGCATTCCGTTCAACGTGGTCTACGGACCGGATTCGCCGCAGGGCGTGGTGCTTCCGGAACTGCTGTCGGACGGGTCCGTGTTCGACGGCCTGGCGCAGGCCGGCGTGACCAGCACCGTCGCGGCGCGCTGAATTCGCGACCCGCGCCACTGGAATCTCGCGCGATTCCGTCTATGTTCCTGCACTGACAATTCATTCAACACCCGTTCGAGGAGGGGGAAACATGGCTATCAGCGAAGGCGACAAGATTCCGGCGGGAAGCTTTGCGGTGAAGACCGCGGACGGCATCGAGCAGATGTCGACGGACGACCTGTTCGGCGGCAAGAAGGTCGTCCTGTTTTCGGTGCCCGGCGCGTTCACGCCGACCTGTTCCGCGCAGCACCTGCCGGGCTTCGTCCAGAAGGCGGACGAGATCAAGGCCAAGGGCGTCGACACGATCGCCTGCATGGCGGTCAACGATCCCTTCGTCATGGGCGCCTGGGGCGAGAACCAGCAGGTCGGCGACAAGGTCGTGATGCTGGCCGACGGTTCGGCCGCCTTCACCAACCAGATCGGCATGGAGCTCGACCTGGTCGACCGCGGCCTCGGCGTGCGCAGCCAGCGTTTCGCGATGATCGTGAACGACGGCACCGTCGAGAAGGTGCTGCTCGACGAGGCCGGCGCCTTCGAGGCCAGCTCCGCCGAAAGCGTGCTCGAAAACCTCTAGGCGTCCGCCGCTTCGGGGTTTGCGAACGGGGGCTTCGGCCCCCGTTTTTCGTGCGGCGTGGGCGGGCTGAGCGGTGACGGGTCGCCCAATCCACGATTGTCATGGCCGGACTTGATCCGGTCATCTCGCCTCGGTCCGTGCGGAGATGCCCGGGTCAAGCCCGGGCATGACAGAGGAGACACGGACGCTCAGGAGTACCGGTTCATCTCCACGCCCTGGCGCGCGAGTTCGTCGGCACGTTCGTTTTCCGGATGGCCGGCGTGTCCCTTCACCCAGTGCCACGAGATCTCGTGCGGCTTCATCGCGTCCTGCAGGCGCTGCCAGAGGTCGACATTCTTCACGGGCTTCTTCGCCGCCGTCTTCCAGCCGTTGCGCTCCCAGTTGCGGATCCACTTGGTGATCCCGTCCTTCACATAGGTGGAATCGGTGTGCAGCTCGACCTCGGTCGGACCCTTCAGGGCCTCGAGCGCCGCGATGGCCGCCATCAGTTCCATGCGGTTGTTGGTGGTCTCCGGCTCGCCGCCCGACATCTCCTTCTCATGGTCGCCAGAGCGCAGGATCGCGCCCCAGCCGCCCGGGCCCGGATTGCCGGAACAGGCGCCGTCGGTGAAGATCTCGACCTTGGCCATCGTGCTCACCCGCTCACGTCGTCGTAGGTAATACCGTAGGCCTCGGGCCCGTCGACCTGCTGGTGGAACCGCAACCGGTCGAGGAACTGGCGCGGGTCCTTGGGCCGGACAAACGCGTCCTCGTCATGGTTCAGCCAGTCATACAGGCGCGTCAGCGTGAACCGAAGCGCCGCGCCGCGCGCCAGCGCCGGCAGTGCGTCGTATTCCGCTCGGGACAGGCCGCGGACCCCGGCGTAGCCGCGCAGCAGCGCGCGCGCCTTGGTGACGTTCAGGCTGGCGTCGGCCTCGAAGCACCAGGCGTTCATGCAGACGGCAAGGTCATAGGCCAGCGCATCGTTGCAGGCGAAGTAGAAGTCGATCAGGCCGGACAGGCGCTCGCCGAGAAAGAACACGTTGTCGGGGAACAGGTCCGCGTGAATGACGCCCTGTGGCAGGTCGGCGGGCCAGTCCGACGTGATATAGGCGAGTTCGTCGACGATCAGCCCGGACAATCCCGGGGTTACCTCGTCCGCCCGGTCCTTCGTGGCGGCGACGAGGTCCTGCCAGCTCGCGAGCGACATGGTGTTCTCGCGGTGGCCGTCGAAATCCGCGCCGGCCGCGTGCATGCCGGCCATGGCGACGCCGAGTTCGGTGCAGTGCCTCGGCGCAATCTTGCGCGGCCACATACCCGAGAGGAAGGAGATGATGGCCGCCGGGCGTCCGCAGAGCTCGCGCAGCGCCTCGCCGTCGCGCCCGTGGATGGGCGTGGGGCAGGAGATGCCGTTCTCCGCGAGATGGTCCATCAGGCCGAGGAAATAAGGCAGGTCCTCCGGCCGGACGCGTTTCTCATAGAGCGTCAGGATGTAGTTCTGCGGCGTGTCATCCGGGTCGCGGACGGTCTGCAGCAGGTAGTTGGAGTTCTCGACGCCCTCCGCGATCCCCTTGAACGCGACCACCTCGCCGATGTCGTAGTCCGACAGGAAGGCGCGCAGCTCGTCGTCCGTGACTTCGGTGTAGACCGCCATGGGATCAGGCCGTCAGCGCGCGCGGCAGGTTGAAGTGGACGTCTTCCTCGCGCACCGTGATCTCCTCGATCGTCACGTCGTAGCGTGCGCGGCAGGCCTCTATGAACTCCTCGACGAGGATCTCCGGGGCCGACGCGCCCGCCGACAGGCCGAGTGTGCGGCACCCGTCGAACCGGTCCCAGTCCATGGCCTCGGCCCGGTCCACCAGCGCCGCGTCCCTGCAGCCCGCGCGCAGCGCGACCTCGACGAGGCGGTTGGAGTTCGACGAGTTCGGCGAGCCGATGACGATCATGGCCTCGCAGCGCGCCGCGATGGCCTTCACGGCCTCCTGGCGGTTGGTCGTGGCGTAGCAGATGTCCTCGGAGCCGGGCTCCGCGATATTCGGAAACCTTTTCCGGAGGGCCGCGATCACCGCGGCGGTGTCGTCCACCGACAGGGTTGTCTGGGTCACGTAGGACAATGCGGTGTCAGCCGGGAATTCGAGCGCTTCGACGTCCTCGACCGTCTCGATCAGTGTCATCGTGCCCTCGGGAAGCTGCCCCATGGTGCCGATGACCTCCGGGTGGCCCTCATGGCCGATCAGGAGGATGT
>JAEPNS010000257.1 GCA_017643325.1 Alphaproteobacteria bacterium
CCGGCACGACGGGGGAGCGCGGCGATTCGCAGGCACCATACTACTCGAACCAGCCTGACAAGACCGCCGAGACGATGCGCGGCGACTGGATCTACACCGGCGACCGGTTCACGCTCGACGAGGACGGGTTCTATCACTTCGACGGGCGTGCGGACGACCTGATCAAGGTGAGCGGACAGTGGATCTACCCGCTGGAGATCGAGCGCTGCCTCAATGAGCATCCCGACGTCCGGGAAAGCTGCGTCCTGGGGATCGCGCAGGACGACGGCCTGATGACGACCAAGGCCTGGATCGTGTTGCGATCCGGGGTCGCGCAGTCCGACGAGACGACAGGTGCGCTGAAGGATTATGTGAAGTCCAAGCTACTGCCCTTCAAGTATCCGCGTATCGTTGAGTATCGTGACGACCTGCCGAAGACCGGCACCGGCAAGATCGACCGCCAGCAACTGCGCGCGGACGGATAACCCAGAGCGGGAGAAGACAGTGGAAGAGAAGGTTTCGTTTCAATCCGACGGTTTGACGCTGTCGGGCGTCGTGCACACACCGGCCGACCTCGCACCCGGCACGGAGCGCCCGGCGTTTCTCGTCCTCCACGGATTCGGCACGGGCAAGGACGGCTCGACGCCGGAAATCCTCGCCAACATGCTCGCCGACTGGGGTTACGTTGCCATGCGCTTCGATTTCCGGAGCTGTGGCGAGAGCGAGGGCGAGCCGGCCTGGGTGATGTGCGAGGACCAGGTCGAGGATGTGAAGCATGCGGTGACGTGGTTCGCGGACCAGCCGTATGTGGACGGCTCGCGCATAGGAGTCATCGGCCACAGTTTCGGGGCGGCCGTCGCGGTCTACGCGGGCGGCGTCGACGAGCGGATCGCTGCCGTGATCTCGTCCTGCGGCTGGGGTGACGGTGAGAGCAAGTTTCGCCTGCAGCACAAGTCCGACGAGGAGTGGGCGCGGTTCCTCAAGATGCTCGAGGATGGCAAGGCGCATCGTGCAAAGACCGGCAAGTCCCTTATGGTCGACCGCTGGGACATTGTTCCGATACCGGAGCACCTGCGCGGCCATATGGGCAAGAACGTGCACATGAAATTTCCGGCGGAAACGGCGCAAAGCATGTTCGACTTCCGCGCCAACGACGTGATCGCGGATATCTCGCCACGACCCTGCCTGCTGTTCCATGCCGCCGACGATTCCGTGACCCCGACGGATCAGTCGCTCCAGCTTTTCGCCCATGCGAAGCAGCCGACGGACCTGATGTTACTGTCGGATGTGGACCATTTCCCGTTCTCTGTTGACAGCCTGCGCGCACGCGATGCGGTCAAGGGCTGGCTCGATCGCTACTTCCCGGCGCGGCCGGACCAGTAGGAACTCGGCCCGCGCGCAATGCCACGCGCGCGACGGCGACGAGGGCGCCGAGCACGATCAGCACGCCGACAAACTGGATCGGGCTCAAGGTCTGGTCCAGCAGCACCCATGCGGCACCGATAGCCAGCACCGGCTCTATGTTTGAGTAGAGCGTTGTCTTGGCCGGGCCGATCATCCCGATCGCCGCGAAATAGCCGATCATGGCAACGGCATAGAAGACGTTCGTGCCGATAAAGCCCCACCAGCCGGGCCCGGTCTCGGGCAGCCGGAACTCACCGGCGGCGAACGTGATTACGAGAAACACGACCATGGCCGTTGTGGCCATGTAGAACGTGGCCTGGCGCGGATCACCGGTGCGGATGACCCGTTTGCTCACCGCAGAGACCGTGGCCAGGCCGAACGCCGCGATCACGCTGTAGACGACGCCGAGAATATTCAAACCACCGGCCTGTGTTCCCAGCGCGAGAGCCAGGCCGCCGAACGCTACGAAGGCGGCGACGATATTGATTTTCCGCAGCTGTTCCCAGCCCATCGCGGCGACAATGAACGACGTGATCAGCGGAAACAGGTAGAAGATCAGCACCACCAGCGGGACCGCGAGAATCTCGATCGCCGAGAGAAGCGCCCAGGTGTAGCCGACCGTGACCAGGCCCAGCACAATCGAGATGAGCCCGTCACGGGTCGGCAGCAGGATCGATTTTCGCTGCAGGACGAGAATGACAACGAGGATCAGCGCGGGCAGCATGAACCGTGATGTGGAGACCGACAGGGCGTCCGTCCCGCCGGTATAGGCGAGACCTGCGAGGGTGTTGGCCATCGCGAAGCACACGCCGATTACCAGCACCAGAATGATGCCCATCAGCTCGTTGCGCGTTTCCATATCCTGACCCCCCGATTGCGCGCGCAGCTTAGCCAAGGGGCGGCTTGGTTCTCCAGCGCCATTTATGCTTGTGTGTGTCATCTGATTGTGACGAACCGAAAGCTGTAAGTCCGATGAGCGCAACACCGAAAGTCTATCTCAACGGTGAGATTCTCGATGCCGATGCGGCACGGATATCGCCATTCGAGCGGGGTTTCATGTGGGGCGACGGGATCTACGAGGTCACCCCCTGTTTTGGCGGGCGGCCTTACCGTCTCGAAGACCATATCGACCGCCTCTACCGCTCCCTGCGCTATGTGCGGATCGATGTCGGTTTCGGGCCTGACCAGATGCGTTCGGAGACCGAGCGGATGCTGGAAGCGAACGGCGACCTGCTCGAGTCTGCGCCGCAGTTCCGGATCGGTCACTGGGTCACGCGCGGGGGCGATCCGTTCGTCCCGGCCCATTTGGCGGAGGGCCCGCCGACAGTTTTCATCTACCTGCAGAAAGTCGAGACCGGGTCGACCGTGCGGAACCTGGAGACCGGCGTAAGGCTCTCCGTAACGACGACGCGGCGAAATCCGCCCGAGTGCATCGAGACGCGTGCAAAAGTTACCAGCAAGATGAACCAGTTGCTTGCCGAACTCGACGCGGGCGCGCGTGACGCCTTGTCATTGATGTTGGATCTGGACGGAAACGTATCCGAGAATTCGGTCGCGAATTTCTTCATTGCCCGTGACGGCGTTCTGTGGACCGCACCCGAGCGCAACATCCTCGAAGGAGTGACGCGCAAGGTCGTGTTCGAACTCTGCGAGCGTCTGTCGATCCCTGTCGAGGAACGGCTCTTCACGATGTATGACGTCGCTCAGGCGGACGAGTTTTTCATCACCTCCAGCGGTGTGTGCGCCATGCCTGTGTCGGCGGTGGACGATTTCTTACCCCGGCACCCGGTCCCGGGCCCTTTGACCGAACGACTGATCGAAGCCTTTGCAGCGGACACGGGACTGGATTTCAGGACGCTGTGACCTGTGGAAGGGAGTTGCGATGATGAGCATTCCAAGTGCGTTCAATCTCCAGGAGTGGATCGAAGAGCATCGGCATCTGCTGAAGCCGCCGGTCGGCAATGTCGTTGTCTGGCAGGACACGGACTTTATCGTCCAGGTGATCGGCGGACCGAATGCGCGAACCGATTACCACGACGATCCCTATGAGGAATTCTTCTACCAGTTGAAGGGAAATATCTCCCTGCGGGTCATGGACAATGGGACGCCGCGCGAGATTCCGATCAACGAGGGCGACGTCCTGCTGTTGCCGCCGAATGTGCGGCACTCGCCCCAGCGTCCGGAACCCGGCAGCATTGGTCTTGTTGTCGAGCGCAGCCGCCCGGACGGCCTGATGGACGGTTTCGAGTGGTATTGTCTCGAATGCAACGGCCTGGTGCACCGCGTCGAGGTTCACGTCGCCAACATTGTCGAAGACCTGCCCCCGCTTTTTGAGGAGTTCTACGCGTCGGAAGATTTGCGCAAGTGTTCGGCTTGTGGCGCGGTCCATCCGGGAAAATAAGCGCAAGCATAATGAGCCGCACACACTGATACCATTTGCGCGGTATATTGGTCGGAATACACAACTTTATGTTAACTCTAAATAAATCCTGTATAGGTTAGTCTCAATTTATCCGTGTGCATTGATCGAGGTTTGTGGGAAGAGGCCTGCATGTCGTTTGCTCATGACAATGTCGTCCCCGTTCAGACCGAACGGCGAACCGTCCTCGTCGTCGACGACGAACAGCTCCAGCGCGAACAGCTCGTCGATTGCCTCTCTGATCTCGATGTCGGGATCTTCCAGGCAGGCAACGGCGAGGAGGCGCTCAAGATCATCGAGGCGCACATGCCTGCGCTGGTCATCATGGATATACGCATGCCGGTGATGGACGGCGTGAGCACGGTCGACCGGCTTTCCGACCTCAAGAGCAAGACCAAGATTATCCTGATGACAGGAGATCCGACGTCCCTGCGCTCCGCTTATGACAGACGACCCGACGTGTTCACCATTATTGAAAAGCCGATTCCGCTGCGTGTGCTTCGTCGTTTCGTTATTGAAGCGTTGGGACTTGACGGCTGACCTCGTAAGACTCCGCTTCATCTTCATCGGCCAAAGGCAATTCCACGGTCATCCGGCAGCCGGCTTCCATGTTCTCGGCGATGATCGATCCGCTCATCGAGCTGATGATCCCGTAACTGACCGAGAGTCCGAGGCCGGTTCCGACTCCCACTTCCTTCGTCGTGAAGAAGGGGTCGAAAACCTTCGATAGAACATCTTCGGGCATCCCGCCGCCCGTATCCTCGATTGTCACCTGAAAGAGACCGGATTCCCGATCTGCTTTGACCCGAACATCGATCGTGCCGCGAGGGTCCCCCTCCCGCTTGGCGCCCGATGTTTCGAGGATTGCATCACGCGCATTGGTGATCATGTTGATCACGACCTGTTCGAGCTGGGATTCGCTTCCCAGCACGACCGCGTCGTCGGCTCCATTCTCGATCCGCATCTCTATGCTTTCGAGCTGCAGTTGCCGGCGCATCAGTTCGCAGGCGTTCCGGACTGCGCGGACCGGATCGAAACGGATGAAGTCCGAGGTGTCCTGACGGCTGAAGACCCGCATGTGAAGGATGATCTTGCCCATGCGTCCGGCCTGCTCGCTGATCAAGGAGAGGTTGTCGCGCGCATAGTCGAGGTCGGCGCTGCCGGCTTCCATGCGGATCAACACATTGTCGGCGGCCATGCGCATGATATTCAGCGGCTGGTTGAGCTCGTGTGCGATGCCGGCTGCCATTTCCCCGACGGTGGCCAGCTTGGACGCCTGGATAAGCTGGCTCTGCAGCGATTTCTGGTCCCTGATATCCCGGACGAGCGCGATGTGGAG
>JAEPNS010000258.1 GCA_017643325.1 Alphaproteobacteria bacterium
GGCGCGCCCGACATGATCGCCGCCTGGCGCATCCCGCCCAGCGTGCGCGCGGCATGCGCGATCAGGATCGAGGCGATGAAGGCGGCGACCAGCCCCTGGTAGCCGGCCTGCAGCGCGATCTCCGCCAGGGGCGTCGCCGCCAGGTTGCTCGGCAGCAGCAGGAACCAGACCGGGATGTAGATCGCCAGGTTGAGCGCGTTGACGACGCTCAGCGATTCCAGCGCCGTCAGGCCCCAGCCGCGCACCGAGGTCAGGAAGGTGGCGTTGCAGGCCGCCGCGCCGAGGAACAGCAGGTGCCCGCGCCACTGCCCGGGCTCGCCGAAGGACAGCGCATCCCAGCCGGTCGCCGCGACCCCCACGACGATCAGCGCGACGCCCACGATCCGCCAGCCGCCGAGCCGCACGCCGAACACCGCCCAGGCGAGCAGCGCAGCCAGCACCGGCATCGCGCCGTTGATCACGACCCCGCCATGGGCGACCGGCGCGTAGGACATGCCGCCGAAGACGAACAGGGTAAACGGCGCACCCGACGTGATGGCGAGCACCAGCGCCTTCCACCAGGCGATGCGCGGCCAGCGCACCATGAACAGCACCGGGATCGTGCACAGGCCCGCGACCCCGAAGCGCAGCGCGGCCATGTCCCACACCGTCAGCGTCGAGGTGGCCCCGAAGCGCGAGACCACGAGGAACCCCGCGAACAGGACCAGCACGCCGACACCGGCCGCGACTCCCCCCAGCGCTTCCCGGTTCATGTTCGATGGCCCCCGGACGAGAAAAGGCCCCGCGCATGCGCGGAGCCTTTCCAAACTACCGGACGCGGCGCGCGTCCGTCGATAGATGCCCTACTGGGTGACGATGGTCGCCTCGGACTTCTCGCGCACCTCGTCGACGCTGACGCCCGGCGCCAGCTCCTTGATGTGCACGCCGCCCTCGCCGATCGAGAACACGCCGAGCTCGGTGATGATGTCGTCCACCACGCCCGCGCCGGTCAGCGGCAGGGTGCATTCCTTGAGCAGCTTCGCCGAGCCGTCCTTGGCGTTGTGGTCCATCAGGATCACCACGCGCTTCACGCCGGCGACGAGGTCCATCGCGCCGCCCATGCCCTTGACCATCTTGCCCGGGATCATCCAGTTGGCGAGATCGCCGTTCTCGGCCACCTGCAGCGCGCCGAGGATCGACATGTTGATGTGGTCGCCGCGGATCATCGCGAAGGACTGGGCGCTGTCGAAATAAACCGACTGCGGCAATTCGGTGATCGTCTGCTTGCCCGCGTTGATGAGGTCGGGATCGACCTCGTTGTCGCGCGGGAACGGGCCCATGCCGAGCATGCCGTTCTCCGACTGGAACGTGACGTCCATGTCATCGGGGATGAAGTTCGCCACCTTGGTCGGCATGCCGATGCCGAGGTTGACGTAGAACCCGTCTTCGAGCTCCTGCGCCGCGCGGGCGCACATATCGTCGCGTGACCAAGCCATATTCCGTCTCCTTCTCTAAATCCGTTCTCTTTTATTGCGCCGGGGCCGCTCAGCCTTCGCGGACCGTGCGGAACTCGATCCGCTTCTCGAAGTCTTTCCCTTCGAAGATGCGGTCGGTGTAGATGCTGGGCAGGTGGATACAGTCGGGATCGAGCTGTCCCGGCTCCACCAGTTCCTCCACCTCGACGACGCAGGTCTTGCCCGCCGTCGCCATCGGCGCGTTGAAGTTGCGCGCGGTCTTGCGGAACACGACGTTGCCCGCCGTATCGCCCTTCCACGCCTTCACGATCGCCAGGTCGCCCACGAGGCCGCGCTCCATGACATAGGTCTGGCCGTCGAACTCCTTGGTCTCCTTGCCCTCGGCGATGATCGTGCCGACACCGGTCTTGGTGTAGAAGGCCGGGATGCCCGCGCCGCCCGCGCGGCAGCGCTCGGCGAGCGTGCCCTGGGGGTTGAACTCGAGCTCGAGCTCGCCCGCGAGGAACTGGGCCTCGAAGGTCTTGTTCTCGCCGACATAGGACGAGATCATCTTCTTCACCTGGCGGGTCTGCAGCAGCAGGCCGAGGCCGAAGTCGTCCACGCCCGCGTTGTTCGACGCGATGGTCAGGTCCTTCACGCCGGAATCGCGGATCGCGAGGATCATGTGTTCCGGGATGCCGCACAGGCCGAAGCCGCCGGCGAGGATCGTCATGCCGTCGAACAGCAGGCCGTCCAGTGCGGCCTTGGCGTCCGGGTAAACCTTTTTGCTCATCTCTCAGCCCTTCTCAGACCTAGGTCTTGTTCGTTCTTGTCCAGCCGGCGACGTACTTTTGCGTCGTCACCGGGCTCCCCCCGGCCGGACCCCGTCCGGCGCGCTGCCGATAAACAACAGCGGCCCGCCGCTGTCAAACCCGCGCCGGGCAGGCCGAGTATGCCGAAATTCCATGACCGTTCCGAGTCCCGTGCATGGCTCGAGGGCACCGGTTCCCTATCCGTGCCCGGCCGACCCCGCTAATGTCGGCCCGATGGGGGTCCCGCCGTTCCGCTTTTCCGATGCCGTCCTCGCCTCGCTTCTCATGCTCGGCGCGGTCTGCCTGTTTTCCGGCGCGCACGGGCTGGTGCGCTACGCCAGCAGCGAGCTGCACCCGTTCCAGATATCCTTCCTGCGCTCGTTCTTCGGCCTGATGTTCATGCTGCCGATCATCCTGCGTGGCCCGGATTACTCGGACCTGCGCGTGAAGCTGCCGAAGCTGCACTTCATCCGGGGCTTCTCGTCGTCTGTCGCGACCCTCGCCTGGTTCTATGCCGTGTCGGTGATGCCCCTGGGCGAGGCGGTCGCGCTGAATTTCACCGCGCCGCTCTTCGCCACCGTCCTCGCGGTCCTGTTCCTGCGCGAGGTGGTGCGTTTCAACCGCTGGGCCGGCACGGTCGTCGGGTTCGTCGGCGTGTTGATCGTCATCCGTCCAGGCATGCAGGCCGTCGAGCTTGGCGCGCTCCTGTCGCTCGGCAGCGCGCTGCTGATCGCGGTCAACGTGCTGATGATCCGGACCATGGCCCAGGTGGACAGCGGGCGCTCCATCGTCGCGTCATTCAACCTGTTCCTCACCATCTTCACGCTGATCCCGGCGCTGTTCTTCTGGCAGTGGCCGAGCTGGACCATGGTCGGCGTCACCTTTGCCATCGGGGCGTCGACAACGGTCGCGCACCTGATGCTCACCCGCGCGATGCGCCTCGCCGAGGCCTCGGCGGTGATCCCGCTCGACTTCATGCGCCTGCCGGTGTCCGCGGCGATCGGGCTGGTCTTCTTCATGGAGGTACCCGACAGCTGGACCGTCGTCGGCGCGCTGATCATCGGGCTGGCCACCGTCTATGTGGCACGCAGCGAGGCCCTGGCCGCGAGGCGGCGGGCATGAGCGGACGAGACGAACCCGACCGCCGCATGTGGGGCCTGCCGCGCCCGGTCTGGGGCGCGATCTCCATGGCCGCCGGGGTCGCCTGCCTCGCCGGGAACCATTCCATCGTCCGCGTGGTCTCCGACGAGGTCGGCGGGGTCGAGACGTCGGCGCTGCGTTTCCTGTGGGCGATCCCCTTCATGATCCCGTGGCTGCTGCGCGAACGCGGCGCCGTGGTCCGCACGAAGCGGCACGGGCTGCACTTCGTCTCCGCGGCGCTGACGGCGGTCACCACCGCGCTGCTGTTCCTCGGGCTGGCCAACCTGCCGCTGGCGCTGGCAACGACGCTGAACTTCACCGCGCCGCTGTTCACGACGGTGATGGCCGTCGTGCTGCTGAAGGAGCGCGTCGACCTGGCGCGCTGGGCCGCAACGGTCATCGGCTTCTGCGGCGTGGTCATCATTCTTCGGCCCGGCTTCGTCGCCTTCGACCCGGCGGTGCTGCTGCCCATCGCGTCGGCCTTCACGCTCTCGCTCTGGTACTTCACCCTGAAGCGGCTCGGGGAGACGGAATCGACCGCCACGGTGACCCTGTACCAGACGATCTGGGCGTCGCTGATCCTGACCCTGCTCGCGCTGCCGGAGTGGCAGACCCCGTCCTGGACGGCGACCTTCCTGTCCATCGCCATGGGCGCGATGGGCACGGCGGCGATCTTCCTGATGGCGCGGGCGTTCGAGCTGGCGGACGCCTCGCTCGTTGCCCCGTTCGACTACGCCCGTCTGCCGTTCATCGCGCTGATCGCCTTCTTCGCCTTCGGCGAGGTGCCGGGCGTGTTCACGGTGATCGGCGCGGTCGTCATCGTCGGCGCGGCCTTCTACTCCGCCCGCCGCGAGGCCCGCGCGACGCCGGCCAACGCGGCGGCACGGCAGGGGGAGTAGATCCAACACCCTCGGTCGTCACCCCTGCGCCCGCCCTCGCGCTTGCGCGTTGGCGGAAACCAGACGCAGGGGTCCATTGACTCAGGCGGTTACCCGGTCGGGCTTCGGCGTTAATAGATTCCTGCTTTCGCAGGAATGACGAGGGGAGGAATTGCGACGACTAGGGGCCCTCATCGACATCGGTGGAGCCGACGCCTCGACTACATCCCGACCCCCGGTCGTCACCCCTGCGCCCGCCCTCGCGCTTGCGCGTTGGCGGAAACCAGACGCAGGGGCCCATTGACTCAGGCGGTGGCCCGGTCCGGCGTCGGCGATAATGGATTCCTGCTTTCGCAGGAATGACGAGCGAGGGACTCGTGAAGCCGGAGCGTCCCGATTGGCTCCTCGACGCCGCTTGACTCCGGCGGGGCCGCGCCCGGTAATTGAGCCAACCTTGGGGGGCGCGGATGGATTTCGGAATCTTCAACCTGATGAACCGGCGGCATCCGTCGCAGGCGGTGCCGCAGGTGATCCGCGAGACGGTCGAGCAGGTGCAGGCGGCGGAGACGGCCGGGTTCGGGATCGCCTGGTTCACCGAGCACCATTTTTCGAACTATTCGCTGTCGCCGTCGCCCCTGATGATGATCGGCCATGTCGCGCCGCAGACGCTGCGCATCCGGCTCGGGTCCGCGGTCGTGCTGCCGGCGCTCTACCAGCCCGCGCGGCTGCTTGGCGAGATCGCCTTCGCCGACTGCCTCGCGGAGGGCCGTCTGGTGCTCGGCCTCGGCGCCGGCTACCAGGCCTACGAGCTGGCGCGGTTCGGGGTCGACCTGGCCGACGCGAGCGAGATCACCAACGAGTGGATCGAATTCCTCGA
>JAEPNS010000259.1 GCA_017643325.1 Alphaproteobacteria bacterium
CAGGAGAAACGGGCCGTGCGGGCCGTCGACGGTGATATCGCGCACTTCGGGCAAAGGTAGAATACCATCGTCTTGATTCAGGTATTCATAGTACTTCGCACGCGCGGCCCGCGCGGCCTCGACCCCCACATCCGCCGGGTCGGGCAGCGCCGCGCCGGCCTCCTTCAGCTCGTCGAACACGGCCTGCAGGCCGGGATCCACCGGCGACGGCATGGCGTCACTCCCCCTCGGATTCGAGCTGATTGCGCAGCTCGCGCTTGACGATCTTGCCGTAGTTGTTCTTCGGCAGCGCGGCGGCGAAGCGGTAGTCCTTCGGGCGCTTGAAGCGCGCGATATTCTCCAGGCACAGCCCGTCGAGCTCCGCCGGATCCACCTCCCGTCCCTCACGCGGCGCGACGAAGGCGATCACCTCCTCGCCCCACTCCTCGTGCGGGCGTCCCACCACGGCGCATTCCGCGACGTCCGGGTGACGCAGCAGCACCTCCTCGATCTCGCGCGGATAGATGTTGCTGCCGCCGGAGATGATCATGTCCTTCGAGCGGTCCTTCAGCGTCAGATAGCCGTCGGCGTCGAACGCGCCCATGTCGCCGGTGTGCAGCCAGCCGCCACGCAGGGAGTCCGCGCTCGCGTCGGGGCGGTTCCAGTAGCCTTTCATCACGACCGCGCCGCGCACGAGGATCTCACCGACCTCGCCGACGGGCACCTCGTTATCCTCGGGATCGGCGACCTTCACCTCCACGACCGACTGGGCGTAGCCGACCGAGCCGAGCCGCTCCAGGTAGCGCGGGTGGTCCACCGCCGCGTGGTCCTCGCGCGGCAGCACCGTGATGCACATCGGGCTCTCGCCCTGTCCGTAGATCTGCACGAACTTCTGGCCGAAGCGGTCGAGCGCCGCGGTCAGGTCGGCGACATACATCGGGCCGCCGCCGTAGGTCACGGTGCGCAGGTTCGGCGCGTCGCCACCGCCGGGATGGTTGACGAGCCGCTTGACCATGGTCGGCGCGGCAAACAGGGAAACCTCGTCAAGGCGTTGACACAACTCGAGAATTTCATCCGGCTCGAACCCGCCGGATTCCGGCACGACCTGCCGTGCGCCGACCGCAAGATGGGGGATGCCGTAGAAGCCGGAGCCGTGCGACATCGGCGCGGGGTGCAGCGCGGCCCCGTTGACCGGCACCCGGTCCACGTCGATGAAGTAGGCGAACATCATCTCCCACAGGTTGCGGTGGGTCAGCATCGCGCCCTTGGGGTTGCCGGTGGTGCCGGAGGTGTAGAACAGCCAGGCAAGGTCGTCGTCGCCGCGCGGGGCCATGTCCGCCGGCTCGCCGTCGCGGTAGCCCAGATAATCGGTCTCGCCGACGACCACGATGGGCAGCTTCCGGCCGGCGATCTCCGCGCCCTTCGCCGCCTTTTCCGCCAGATCCGGCGTGACGAACAGCGCGCCCGCGCCCGCATCATCGAGGATGTAGGCGAGTTCCTTCTCGTGCAGCTTGTTGTTGATCGGCAGCGCCGCCAGCCCGGCGTGCAGCGCGCCGTGGAAGGCCTCGAGATACTCGGGCGTGTTGGTCATGAACAACCCGACCCGGTCGTCCGTCTGCAGGCCGAGCGGGCCACGCATCGCCCCGGCCAGGCACGCGGCCCGCCGGGCCAGCGTGCCGTAGTCGCAGTAATCCGCCGTGCCGTGGGAAATCGCCACGCGGTCGGGACAGGATCGCGCCGCACGCAGAAGTAACTGATTGAGATTCATGGATAACTCCGCCTTCGTCACGCTAGAATGACGCACGGCTCAAACGACGACAAGATCAGACAATGTACGAACTCTACTACTGGCCGACGATCCAGGGGCGCGGTGAATTCGTGCGGCTGCTGCTGGAGGATGCCGGCGCGGACTATGACGACGTGATCCGCCGGCCCGAGAGCGAGGGCGGCGGGCGCGACGCGCTGCTGGCGCTGCTGGAAGAGACCGGGCATTTCGCCCCGCCGATCCTGAAGGACGGCGACATGGTCGTCTCGCAGACGCCGCTGATCATGGACTATCTCGGCGCAAGGCACGGACTGGCACCGGACGATGCGCACGCCCGCCGCGAGGCGCTGCGCCTGTCGATGCTCCTGGCGGATTTCCTGGTGGAAGCCCACGACGTGCACCACCCGCTGGCCAAGGAGTTCTACTACGAGGACCAGCGCGACGAGGCGCTGCGCCGCGCGCCGTCATTCCGCGAAACCCGGATCCCGAAGTTCTACGGCTATTTCGAGAAGCGCATCGCCGACGGCGGCTATCTCGTGGGCAGTTCCCTCACCCACGCCGACATCTCGCTGTTCCAGGTCGTCGAGGGCATGCGCTACGCCTTCCCGAAGGCCATGGCGCGGCTGGAGCCGGACACGCCCGGTGTCGTGAAGCTGCGCGACGAGATCGCCGCGCGGCCCGGGATCGCCGCCTATCTCGAATCGGACCGGCGCATCCCGTTCAACGAGCACGGCATCTTCCGGCACTATCCCGAACTGGATGGCTAGAACAGGAAGTCGTCTTCGTGCAGGTCGGCTATCCGCACGCCGATCAGGGTGACGCTGTCGTCGCTGTCGAGCGCAATGACCGTGTCGGCGTTCGCCCCGTTGCCGTCGTCCGCCGCCGCGAGCAGGTCCGCGAAATCGGCAAACCCGAAGTCGCCGACGTCGATCCGGTCGTCGGTCCCGGCCCCGGCCTGAAAGTCCGCGACCGTGTCGTCTCCCGACCCGTTCTCGAAATCGTACAGGTCGTCGCCCTCGCCGCCGAAGAGGAAATCATCACCACTGTCGCCTGTAAGCGTGTCGTCGCCCGTGCCGCCGACCAGCACATCATCGCCCGCAGAGCCCGACAAGGTATCGTTCCCGTCACCGCCCAGAAGCAGATCGTCCTCCAGACCGCCGACAAGCGTGTCGTTGCCGCCGGCACCGTTCAGGATATCGCCCGCGGCTCCGCCCGTCAGGGTGTCGTCCGCACCCGTCCCGGGCGAAAACAGGCCGAACAGGTTGTTGTGAACGCCCACATACTCGGTGGCCGTATTCCCGTTTCCGTCGGAGATCGTATAGGAGAAGACATCCGCCCCGGCGAAGCCCGGATCCGCCGTGTACTGGAAGGTTCCGCCTCCCAGATCCACGACCGTGCCGTTCGCCGCCTGGGTGAACCCGATGAGCGATAGCGTATCCGCGTCCGCATCGGAATCGTTGGCCAACACGTTCACCGTCCCGGGCGTCGTGCCAAACGTGACAATCATGTCGACGGCTGTGAGCGGCGCATCCTCAACCGGGTTCACGTTGATCGTCACCGTGGCGATGTTGGACGCGGCGCCCTCCGCATCCTTGACCGTGTAGGTGAAGCTGTCCGTCCCGTTGAAGTCGTCGTTCGGCCGGTAGGAATAGGTCTGGGTCGGGCCGTCGAAGAACAGTATGCCGTTTGACGGGTTCGTCGATCCGCGCGCCAGGATCACGCTGCCGTCGGGGTCGAAATCGTTGGAGAACAGGTCGAGCGGGACGATGCCCGCGTCCTCATCCATGGTGATCACGTCGTCGACCGCGACCGGCGCCTTGTTGACGTTGTTCACCCTGACCGAGACCGTCGCGGTGTCGCTCTCGCCGTTCCCGTCGGTGATCGTGTAGGTGAAGCTGTCGTCGCCGTCGAAGCCTATGTCGGGCGTGTAGGTGATCGTGCCGTCGGGATTGACCGTAACGGACCCGTTCGCCGGGTCCGTGGTGCCCGTGATCGACAGCGTGTCGCCGTCGACGTCGCTGTCGTTGGCCAGCACGGCGATGGTGACCGCCGAATCCTCGTTGGTGACCGCACCCTCGTTCTTCGCCACCGGCGCATCGTTTACCGCGTTGACCGTGATCGAGACCGTCGCCGTGTCCGTCCCGCCGTTTCCGTCGGAGATCGTGTAGCTAAAGCTGTCGGTGCCGACGAAATCGAGGTTCGGCGTGTAGGTGTAGGTCTTGTCCAGCACGTCGAACGTGAGGATACCGTTCGCCGGGTTGGTCGAGGCGACCGGCGTCACGACATCGCCGTCTGCGTCGATGTCGTTCGCGGCGACATCGATGACGACCGCCATCTCCTCGTCGGTCGAGACGATGTCGTCGACCGCGACCGGCGCGTCGTTCAGCGGATTGACGGTGATCGTTGCCGTCGCGGTATCCGTCCCGCCCCTGCCGTCGGATACCTGGTAGGTGAAAGAGTCGGTGCCTGCGAAATCCGCATCGGGCGTGTAGTCGAACGATCCGTCGGCGTTGAGCGACAAGGTCCCGTCCGACACGTCGGATACCAGCGAAACCGTCAGCGCATCCCCGTCGATGTCGCTGTCCGCGCCGCTGCCGTTGTCGGCCAGCACGTTTCCGGAAATCACCGTGTCCTCGTCGCCGGAGAGGGAATCGTCGCGCGCCACCGGCGCAATATTGTCCGTGTTGCCCTCGATGGTGATCGTCACGGTTTCGGTATCGGTCGCGCCGTGCTCGTCGGTGACCTCGACCGTGAACACCTCCTGCACGGTCTCGCCCGTGTCGAGGTCTTCCAATTCGGGAGTCGAATTGTCGAGCGTGTAGGTCCACTGGCCATCAGCGTCGACCGCCAGCGCGCCATACGCCCCTGCGCCCCCGCCGACGACCGACCAAGCCAGGTTTGCGCCGTTGTCGGCATCGGACCCGTTGAGCTTGCCGGTGACGGTGTTCACCGCATCGTCCTCGACGACCGTGCCCGCGTCGTTGCCCGCGGCAAACGAGATCTCCGGCGCGTCGTTCGTACCGGTGACGGTGACCGTCACCGTGGCGCTGTCGCTGACCGCTCCGTTCAAATCCGTCGCTTCGTACGCGAAGGTGACGTCGCGGGTCTCGCCCTCGGCGAGGTCCTGGAAGTCCGCGCCCGGGTCGAAGGAAAAGGTACCGTCGTTGTTGTTGACCACTGTGCCTTCCGCCGGACCCGACGTGATCGTGTAGGTCAGCGTGGTGCCATCGTCGTCGGTGTCGATGTCGTCGCCCGAGAAGGTACCCGCGATGGCCGGGCCGTCTTCCGTGGCGGCCACCGCCACGTCGACCACGGTCGGCGCGTCGTTGATGTTCTCCACGG
>JAEPNS010000025.1:0-9352 GCA_017643325.1 Alphaproteobacteria bacterium
TTGCGCAGGTCGGCCCAGAGCAGGGTGCTGACGATGACGGCCAGCAGGATCAGGAACCCGCCCATTGTCGGGGTGCCGGCCTTCTTGAAATGGGTCTCGGGTCCGTCCTCGCGGATGGGCTGGCCGCCGGGCTGCTGCTGCCGGAGCCAGCCGATGATCATCGGGCCGAACAGGAACGCCACGGCGAGGGCCGTGATGACCGCCGCGCCGGCACGGAACGTCAGCGAGTTGAACAGGTTGAAGAGAATGAACTCGTCGGCCAGCGGCGCGAGAAGGTTATACAGCATGGCTTACCTCGTCGGATTCCCCATCCCCGAGTGCCTTGAGCGCATCGACGACCAGCGCCATGCGCGAACCGAGGGATCCCTTCACGAGAAGGACATCCCCGTCGCGGACAGCATCGACGACGGTATCCGCAAGCTCTTCGGACGTGTCCGCGTGGCCGCCGCGCAACTGCGCGGGGAGCGCATCGTCGAGGGCTGCCATGTTGGGTCCGGCGCAGAACACAAGGTCGATGTCGCCGGCTTCGAGATCGGGTGCCAGGCTCGCATGCAGCTGCGGCGCCGTGTCCCCGAGTTCCAGCATGTCCCCGAGCACCGCGATCCGCCGCCCGCCCCGTGCAGGGCTGGCGGCCGACAGCACCGCGATGGCCGCGCGCATCGACGTCGGGCTCGCGTTGTAGCTGTCGTCAATGACCGTGAGGGTCCCGTGCTCGCCGGGGATCTCGAACCGCGCGCCGCGCCCCTGCGGCGCGGACAGTTTCTCGAGCGCCGCGGCAGCGAGATCGAGGTCGCCGTCGAGCGCCTGGACGCTCGCGAGCACCGCAAGAGTGTTGTGGACCCAGTGCCGGCCGGGCACGTTCAGCCGGTAGCGCACAATGCGGTCGCCGATCGCGGCGGTCACGTCGCTGCCCGCATCGGTCATCAATGAGGCCGCCAGGCGGGCATCGGCGTCCGGGTGGGCACCGAAACCCCGCACTTGTTCGAGACCGTGCGACCAGGCCCGCGCGGCGAGGATCGCGAAATAGATATTGTCGCGGTTGAGCACGGCCGTCCCGCCACGGCTCATCCCGTCAAAGATCTCGGCCTTGGCGTCCGCGATTCCGGCCACGCTGTCGAAAAATTCGAGATGCACCGCCGCGATGGTGGTGATGATCCCCACATGCGGGCGCGCCATGCGTGACAGCGCCGAGATTTCGCCAGCGTGGTTCATCCCCATCTCGATGACCGCGTAGGCGCTTGCCTTCGGCATACGTGCGAGGGTGAGCGGCACGCCGATGTGGTTGTTCAGGTTCCCCTGGGTCGCGTGGGTCGGGCCCAGAGCGCCGAAGGCAAGGGTCAGCGCTTCCTTGGTGCCCGTCTTTCCGACCGAACCGGTCACCGCGACGATCCGCGCATCCGTCCGGTCGCGGGCGGCGAGGCCGAGCGCCTCGAGCGCCGCCATCGGGTTCTCCACCTGTACAAGCGCAGCGCCTTCGGGAACATCGTCGGGGATGCGCGAGACGACCGCCGCGCTGGCACCCGCCTCGAATGCGCCCGCAACGAAATCGTGTCCGTCGAACCGCTCGCCGGAGATCGCGACGAACAGGTCGCCCTGCGCGCAGGTGCGGCTGTCGATGGACACGCCGGTCGCTTCCCAGGAGTCGGGGCCGCCGGCGGGGCGCCCGCCGGTCGCGGCGCAGGTCTCTTCCGTCGTCCACAGGGCGGCCGGGGCGGTCATGACGCGATCTCCCCGCCTGCATCACGGATGATGTCGCGTGCGACCTCCGCATCGTCGAAGGGGAGGGTCTCGCTGGCGACGATCTGGCCGGTCTCGTGACCCTTGCCCGCGATCACCAGGATGTCGCCGCTTTCGAGGGCGGTGATGCCGGCCGCGATGGCTTCCGCGCGGTCGCCGATCTCGAGCGCGTCGGGGCACTCGACCAGGATCTGGCGCCGGATCGATTCAGGTTCCTCGCGCCGCGGATTGTCGTCGGTCACGATCACGCGGTCCGCGTGTTCCGCCGCGACGGCGCCCATCATCGGGCGCTTGCCCGGGTCGCGGTCGCCGCCCGCGCCGAAGGCCACATGCAGCTTGCCCCCGACATGGGGCCGGATCGAGGTGAGCGCCGTCTTCAGCGCGTCGGGTGTGTGTGCGTAGTCGACATAGACCTGCGCGCCGTTGTCGAGCGCGCCGATCCGTTCCATGCGCCCGCGCACGCCGCGCAGGTGGGCGAGCGTGCCGAACGCGTCGGTGAAATCCGCGCCGGTTTCCACGGCCAGGCCAAGCGCGGCCAGCACGTTGTAGGTCTGGAAGCCGCCGACGAGGTTCAGCCGGGTCTCGTAGCTGCGGTCGCGCACGGTCACGCACAGGCGCAATCCGTCCGCCAGGGCCGAGACGTCGGCGATGTGCAGGTCGCTGGTCTGGATGCCGAAGCTGCGGATCCGGTGCCCGGCGGCGCGGCACACGTCCGCGACCGGCTCGAAATAGGGCGAGTCGGCGTTCAGGACGGCGGCGCCGTTGAGCGGCAGCAGGAAGCGGAACAGGCGCAGCTTGGCCTCGAAGTAGGCCGCCTCGGTCTTGTGGTAGTCGAGATGGTCGCGCGTCAGGTTGGTGAAGGCCGCGGCAGCGAAGCGCACGCCGTCGAGGCGGTACTGGTCGAGGCCGTGCGAGGACGCCTCCAGCGCGAGGTGGTCGACCCCCGCCTCGGACAGCTCCGAGAGCGTCTCGTGCAGGGTCACGGGATCGGGTGTCGTCAGGCTGGGACCTGCCTCGAAACCGTCCGCGTCGAGCCCCAGCGTGCCCATGGCGGCCGATTTCTCGCCCAGCCGGGCCCAGATCTGGCGGGTGAACCCGGCGACCGAGGATTTTCCGTTCGTGCCTGTGACGCCGACGATGGTTTTCGGCTGGCGCTGGTAGTAGCGCGCCGCGAACTGGGACAGCCGCCAGCGGGGATTCGCATCGGTGATCAGGTGTGTCTGGGCGTTCCCGCCCGGAATCTGGGTTCCGTCGGGTGCGAGGATCGCCACCGCGCCGCGCTCCAGCGCGTCGCCGATGAAGTCACGCCCGTCGGTGCCCGAGTTCTCCGTCGCGCTCGGCAGCGCGGCGAACAGGTAGCCCGGTTTCACCCGCCGGCTGTCGGCGGTGAGGCCTGAGATCTCGGTGTCGCGGGTGAGGGGATCGACCTTGATCATGTCGGGCGCCAGCTCAGTTAGTCGCATCGGACCGGCTCCGCGCCGATGCGGGCGTCACGGCGTTGACGCTGAGCGCGCGCGCGATTTCCGGTGCGCTTTCGTCCAGCGGCGCAATACCGAACAGCGGTGCCATGCGGGTGATGATCGATCCCACCACGGGGGCTGCGGTCCAGCCGCCGGTGGCGTAGCCGTAGCTCTCCTTGATGCCTTTCGGCTCGTCGAGCATCGCGTAGACCACGAAGCGCGGGTCGGTCGCCGGGAAGACGCCGACGAAGGATGAGATGAGCGCGTTGCGTTTGTAGCCGCCGTTAACCTGTTTCTCGGCCGTCCCCGTCTTGCCGCCCACGAGATATCCCGGCGCCTCGGCGTTCCGGCCCGTCCCGGTCTCGACCACGAGGCGCAGCAGGCGACGCATCTTGTCCGACGTGTCCGCGGAAAAGACCTGGACGCCGCCGGTTTCCTTGCCGTTGCCTCGTATGAGAGTCGCCGGACGCAGGATCCCGCCGTTCACGGTCGCCGCCACCGCGCTCGCGAGATGCAGCGGGCTGACCGCGATTCCGTGCCCGAAGGCAATGGTCATCGTGTTGATCTCGCGCCAGCGCGCCGGATACATCGGCTGCGCGTTTTCCGGCAGCTCGATGCTGGTCTTCCGCAGCAGGCCCAGATGGCCCATATAGGTGCGCTGGACCTCGGAGCCGAAGTCGAGCGCCATCTTGGCCGATCCGATGTTGGACGAGTGCTTGAAGATCTCCGGCACGGTCAGCCAGCGGTTTTCCGCATGAAAGTCGGAGATGCGGAAGCGCGAGATGCGGATCGGCTTGGTCGCGTCATAGCGCTTCGCCATGTCGGCGGAACCGGTCTCCAGCGCGATGGCGTGGTTGAAGATCTTGAAGACGGACCCGAGCTCGTAGACGCCCAGCGTGATGCGGTTGAAGCGCGTCTCGTCGGGCGCCTGGGCCGGGGCGTTGGGGTCGAAGTCGGGCAGGGAGACCATCGAGACCACTTCGCCCGTGCGCACGTCCATGACGATCGCGCCGCCGCCGATCGCCTTGAATTTCTCGATCTGAGCGGAGAGTTCCTGGCGCACAATCTGTTGAACGCGGATATCGACCGAGAGTTGCAGGGGATCTTTCGCGCCGGCGATGGCGTCTTCCATGCTCTGCTCGATGCCCGAGAGCCCGACATTGTCGACATTCGTAAAGCCGACGATGTGGCCCGCGAGCCGGCCGTGGGGATAGACGCGCCGTTCCTCGTCCTCGAACTCGAGGCCGGGAATGCCGAGCCGGTTGATCTCGAATTTCTGGCGCGGCGTCAGGTTTCGGCGCACCCACACAAAGCTCTTGTCGGTCGCAAGCCTGGCAGCCAGCACCTCCTCGCTGATGTCCGGCAGGATGGCTGCGATGCGTGCGGCAGCACGCGCGGGATGCGCGATTTTCTGAGGGTTTGCGTAAAGCGAGGCCGTTTTCAGGCTGGTCGCCAGCAGGATTCCGTTGCGGTCGACGATGTCGGCGCGCGACATGGGCGCCGGCGTCACGATCTCGCGCGCGGCGGCGCGCCGCAGATCCTCGTTCGCATTGAACACGGTAACGTCGAACAGCCGCACGCCGACCACGAAGAACGCGGCCGCCATCAGCGACCCACCGATCAGGAGACGCGTGCGCGCAGTCTCGATGGCCTGCTTCTTGGGGCTCTCGAACGCGATCCGACGGGTCATCGCACCGCTCCCGGTGCCGAGATTTCCCGCAGCACGTCGTCGAGCGAACGCTCCGACGGTGCCGGCGTTGCCACCACCGGGACCACGCCGGGTCGTGCCGACGGGCGGTCCGCGGGGAGATCGGGCGCCGACGGCTTGCTGCGCGGCGTGCCGGCAAGGAGCCTGATCGCGGTGCCGAGGCCGGTCGTGTCCCCGTCGGGCGCCGCGTCGGGCGCGGCCGGCTCGGGCCGGACCGGCAGGGCGCCCGCGCCGGTGAGCTGGTTCCCGGCCACCGGCATCAGGTCGAGATGGCGCCGCGCCAGTTCTTCCAGCCGCTCGGGCTGGTTCAGGAAGCTCCATTCGGCCCTGAGGACGTGGATCGCCTCGCGGTCGTCGCGGATGTCCTTGTTCAGCGCGGCCAGGCGGTCGTCGAGCGCGGAGACCTCGAACGAGACATGGAACAGCGCCCCGCCGGCGGCGGCGGCAAGGGCCAGGAGAACGAGGGAGGTCGGGCGGATCATCGCGCATCTCCCGACTGCCCGTCGCCCCATGCGGGGCCGTCGGTCCGCTCGCCGACCCGCAGGCGGGCAGATCGCGCGCGGGGATTTGCGGAGGTTTCGGCGTCGCCGGGGCGGATTGCCCGGCGCGAAACCAGCCGCCATGCGGGCAGGCGGCGGTCGGGGGCGTCGGGCAGGTGGCGCGAGCCCCGGCTGTCGGCGCCGGCGCGCGTGCGCAGGAACGCCTTGACCGGCCGGTCCTCGAGCGAATGGAAGGACACGACGGCCAGCCGGCCGCCGGGTCGCAGGATGCGCTCGGCGCCGGAAAGGCCGCGTTCGAGCTCGCCGAGCTCGTCGTTGATGTGGATGCGGATCGCCTGGAAGGTGCGCGTGGCGGGGTCGACCTTCGTGTCGCGGGACTTGGGCACCGCGCCGCGCACGATGTCGGCGAGCCGGCCGGTCGTGCGGATCGGCTCCTGCCGGCGTGCCTCGACGATGGCCCGGGCGATCCGGCGCGCGTGGCGCTCCTCGCCCAGCTCGCGGATCAGCGCCGCGAGCTCTTGCTCGTCGGCGGCGTTGACCAGGTCGGCCGCACTCTCGCCGGCACGCTCCATGCGCATGTCGAGGGGGCCGTCCTTGGCAAAGGAAAACCCGCGTTCCGCGACATCGAGCTGCGGCGAGGATACGCCGAGGTCGAGCGTCACGCCGTCGACCGCGTCGATCCCCAGCTCGCGGACCAGCCGTTCCATGTCGCCGAAGCGGCCGGGGACCAGAACCAGTCGCGCGCCGTAGATCTCGACCAGCGGCTTGTTGCGCGCAATGGCGTCGGGGTCGCGGTCGATGCCGAGGACCGTGCAGTCCGCGGCATCGAGGATGGCGCGGGCATAGCCGCCGCCGCCCAGCGTGCCGTCGACATAGATGCCGCCGTCGCGCGGAGAGAGCGCGTCGACCACTTCGTCGAGGAGGACAGGGACATGTCCGGGAGCGGTTTGTCCGGGAGTCACGGGGCCCCCGGATGTTTCGGGACGACGCGTGGAACGCGCCGCCATCATGGCTGGCCCCCTTCGCCGCCGGGCGGGGCCTGGCGGAGGGTGAGCTTCTGTTCGGCAGCCTGTCGGACGGCCTCGGCCTGGTAGGCCTCGAACGCTTCCGGGTTCCAGATCTCGAAAACGGGGCCGCGCCCCACGAATGCCGCCTGGTCGGACAGGTTGGCATGGGAGATGAGGCTCTCGGGCAGCAGCACCCGGCCCTCACCGTCGAACGCGAGCTGTTCGGCGTTGGCAAACAGCGTCGCGGTCAGGGTGTCGTGTTCGTCGGAGAACAGGTCATAGGAGTCGACCCCGGCGGCGAGCTGTTCCATGCGGTCCATGCCGCTGCACTGGACGGCCGGGGACTTGAAGGACGGGAACGCGACGATGCCATGGAACGCCTGGCCTGCGAGCACAGCCCGAAAGGCCGCAGGAACGGACACCCGCCCCTTGCGGTCGACCTTGTTGATCGTGGTCGACAGGAACAACGCCATTGTTTCCGCGAACCACCGGTCCGACCCGGCGGCCCAAGCCCCTCCGTCTGCCTTGGCGCACGCGCCAACTTGGGATTTTTTGGGATATCATGGGATCAAATGGGTCGTCAACGAGAAAACCAGTAAAAACCGCGTCTTTTTCGAGTGTTGTCCGCCACCGATTATGACCCCGCAAGTAACCCGGTCCGTATCCGGGACCGCGCCGCGCCGGACCAAACAAAATCCTCGCCAAATAATGCGGCGGAACTTTGTTCCTGTAATGTTCTGTTCTTGGGGGATAAGGCGCCAGGCGGCCTGTAAGCCGGGTTCTGTCCCCGGCGCGGCCGAAACCGCGCCGATGGATGGCCATTCATCTGGGACGCCCGTCGCCGGACGCCTCGCGCGACCCACCCGGACGGCGGCGCGGAAGTGCGCCATGTGCCGTCCCTACTCGGTCTTGCTCCCGGTGGGGTTTGCCGTGCCGTCGCCGTTGCCGGAGACGCGGTGCGCTCTTACCGCACCCTTTCACCCTTGCCTGCCGCGGACGGCGGGCGGTTTGCTTTCTGTGGCACTTTCCCTGGGGTTTCCCCCGCCGGCCGTTAACCGGCACCGTACTTCCGTGGAGCCCGGACTTTCCTCACGCGGACGGGTTTCCCCATTGCCCGCGCGCGGCCATCCGGCCGCCTGGCAGGGCCTGATTAGGCCGAAGCCGGGCTTTCCGCAACCAGCGTGTGGATGGCCGCCAGGCGTGCACGGGTCTCCTCGTCGGCCTCGCCGTCGAAGTTCGCCGGCCGGAACCGGCGCTGGAAGGCCGAGATCACGGTCGCAAGATCGTTCCCGGCGGTGTCGTAGCCGATCGCGTCCAGGGTGGACGCGACGTCGGGGACGGGGACCGGTTCGCCGAGGTTGTCGGTCCACAGCCCGACCCCGGCCTCCGCCAGCTCCCGCCAGGGAAACAGCTCGCCCGGGTCGATCTTGCGCGCCGGGGCGAGGTCGGAGTGGCCGATAACGTTGCGCGGCGGGATGGGGTGCCGGTCGAGGACGCCGCGGCAGAGCTCGATCAGGGCCGCGATCTGCCGGTCGGGGAAGGGGCGGTAGCCGTAGTCATGGCCGGGATTCGACACCTCGATGCCGATGGAGCGTGAGTTCAGGTCGTGCCAGCCGCGCCACGCGCCCACGCCCGCATGCCACGCGCGGTCGGCCTCATCGACCAGCCGCCACACGGTGCCGTCCTCGTCGAGCAGGTAATGGGCGCTGACCTGCGATTCCGGGCTGCACAGCCAGTTGCGCGCGCGCCAGGTCGGCACCATGCCCGTGTAGTGGATCACCAGCGTATCGATCACCGGATGTTGGCCGCGTTCCGCCTTGCGGGCGTTGCAGTTCGGGGAGGCGTGCTCGGTGATCATGAGGCGGCCCGGCGTTCGAGGTCCTCGCGCCGCGCGTCCAGCTCCAGCCAGCGGTCTTCGGCGTTCGAAAGCGCACCCTCCACTTCCGCGAGCTTGGCCGCCGCGTTCTCGTAGGCCTGCCGGTCCTTGGCGAACAGGTCGGGGTCGGCGAGTGCGGCCTCCAGTTTCGTCCTGGCGGTCTCCAGCGCCGTAATCCGGTCCGGCAGGGTTTCCAGCTCGTGCTGTTCCTTGAAGGAGAGCTTGGTCGGCGCGGCGGGCTTCGCGGGCCGCGCGTCCGGCTTGCGGGCAGGCCTCCCGGTGGCCGCCCGGGTCTTTTTCGCGGCCTGCTTGCGCTGGCGCAGGTAGTCCGAGTAGCCGCCGGGATATTCCTCCACGACCCCGTCGCCCTCGATCGCGATGGTCGAACTCACGATCCGGTTCAGGAAGTCGCGGTCATGGCTGACCAGCAGCACCGTGCCGTCGTAGCTGTCGAGCATGTCGATCAGCACGTCGAGCGTGTCGGCGTCGAGGTCGTTGGTCGGCTCGTCGAGCACGAGGAGGTTCGACGGCTGGGCAAGGATCTTTGCAAGCAGCAGCCGGTTGCGCTCGCCGCCCGAAAGGGTGCCCACCGGCGCGCGCGCCTGCGTGTCGTCGAACAGGAAGTCGCGCAGGTAGGCGACGACGTGGCGCTGGCTGCCGCGCACGTTGATCGAGTCCCCGCCCTGCGGCGCGAGGGTCTGCCAGAGGGTGTCGTTGGGATCGAGCTGCTCTCGGGTCTGGTCGAAGAACGCCATGGTCAGGTTCTTCGCCCGGCGCAGGCGGCCGCTGTCGCGTTCCTCCTCGCCGATCAGGATTTTCAGCAGCGTGGTCTTGCCCGCGCCGTTCGGGCCGACGATCCCGACCCGGTCGCCGCGCAGGATGCGGGTGGAGAAGCCGTCAACGATCTTCCGGTCCCCGAACGACTTGGTCAGGTTCTCGCATTCGAAGACCAGCCGGCTCGACAGCGGACCGGACTCCAGTTCGAACTCGGCGAGCCGCTCGCCGGTCAGCAACGCCTTGCGCTGAGCGCGAAGCTGGTCGAGCCGCGCCAGGCGACCCTGGTT
>JAEPNS010000025.1:9362-17621 GCA_017643325.1 Alphaproteobacteria bacterium
GTTGCGCTTGCGCCGGGCGGTCACGCCGCGCTGGAGCCAGCGCGCCTCGGCCTTGAGCTTCTGGTCCAGTTTGCGTGCCGCCTGTATCTCCGCGTCAGCAACCTTCTCGGTCCAGTCGTCGAACGAGGCGTAGCCGTCCGCGTTGTGGCGCAGCACGCCGCGGCTCATCCAGAAGGTGTCGGTGGTGACGGTCTCCAGAAATGCGCGGTCATGGCTGATGACGACGAGCGTCTTCTTTCGCTCGACCAGGTCGCGCTCCAGCCACTCGATGGTGGGCAGGTCGAGGTGGTTGGTCGGCTCGTCGAGCAGCAGCACGTCGGGATCGCCCAGCATCGCGCGGGCGAGCGCCGCGCGCCGCGCCTCGCCGCCGGACAGCGTTGTGCCCAGCCGCGTCCCGTCGATCTCCACCCGCGACAGCGCTGCGTCGACCAGGTGGCGCGGCGCGTCCGTGTCCGCCGCGACGAATTCCGCGACGGTCTGGCCCGTGGCGAACGGCACGTCCTGGGGCAGGTAGCCGATCGACAGGCCCGGCTCGACGTAGAGCTCGCCCGCGTCGGGCGTGATCAGCCCGGCCAGCACCTTCATGATCGTCGACTTGCCGCAGCCGTTGCGCCCGACCAGGCAGGCGCGCATCCCGGGCGTGATCGACAGCTCCGCGCCTGCGAACAGCGGCTCGCCGCCGAACCCGACAGCGGCGTCTTTCAGGGCAAGGATGGGCGGTTCTGCGGACACGGGGCGGGCTGCGCCGGCGGCCTACTTCAGGCCGCGCTGGACGCTGATCCTGTCGTAGGCGGCGTTGATCGCGGCAAGCTTGTCGTTGGCGACCTCGATAAACTCCTCCGGCATTCCCTGGGCGATCAGCGCGTCGGGATGGTTCTCGCGGACGAGCTTGCGGTACTGCGATTTGACCGTTTCGTCGTCCGCGTCGTGGGGCAGGTCGAGGATCGTGTAGGGGTCGGCCTCGTCGGGGCCCATGTTCTGGGCGCGGATGCGGGCGAAATCGCTCTCCGAGAAGCCGAAGATGCGGCTGACGTTCTCAAGGTAGCTGAGCTCGTCCTCGTGCACGTTGCCGTCGGCGAGCGCGATGTGGAACAGGCAGTTGAGGAGCTCCTCCAGTACGGCCGGGTTGTCGGCGAACATCCCCGCCACCTGGCGGGCGTAGGCCTCGTAGCCAGCGGTCGACTTGCGCGCGAGGTTGAAGATCTTCGCGACGTTCTGGGTCTCTTCGGGCGCGACCTTGAAGACCCGGCGGAAGGCGCGGATCTCGTCGGGCGTGACGACCCCGTCGGCCTTCGCGAGTTTCGCGCCCAGCGCGATCACGGCGATGGTGAAGCCGACCTGCTTGGTCGGGTCGCCGTCCGCGTTTTCCGCAGCATTCTCGCGCGCCCTGTCCACGAGATGGCCGGCGCCGGCGCCGATCAGCGCGCCCAGCGGCCCGCCGATCACGAACCCGGCCGTCCCGCCGATCACCTTTCCCCAGATGCTCATGGGCAGACGTTTAGCGGAAACGCGCGGCCGTTGGAACGCCGGGCTCGCGATCTCGCCGTCCCGGTTGCGACTTGCGGCGTCGCTTCTGCTATTAGAACGCCCGGCGGTGTGGCGAGTCCGATTAGTCGCGCCGCGACCTCAAGTGCCTTAGTTTCATGCTGATACTCGGAGTGAATTTGGGGCTCCACGACGGGGCGGCGGCGCTGTTCGACGACTACCGGCTCCTGGGCGCCATCCAACTCGAGCGCCTCAGCCGGCGGAAGAACGACGGCGACGGCTATGTGCGCGACTGCGTCGACTGCCTGCTGGATATGGCAGGCGTCTCGGCGTCGGACGTCGATGCCGTGGCCTTCTCGCGCGGGTTCCTGAAGACCGGCCACATCCGCTTCGGCCTGCGCCGCGACCTGAACTGGCGGTTGCGGCGCGCGCTGGGCAAGGACACCTACAAGGAGATCGCGTCCGAACTCCAGCGCAGGGGCACCTCCGACCCCGAAGCCGTCGTCGATACCGACGGTCTGAGGGCGTTCTACGGATTCCGCCCGGATGTGAAGGTGACTTTCACGAACCACCATTTTTCCCACGCCCTGTCGGCGCTGTTCTACTCCCGGGGCGAGAACACGCTGCTCTATACGGCCGACGGTGCGGGCGACAATGTCCACTATTCGATCGGGCATGCGAGGGGCGGCCATATCGAGAACTTCTACGGCGACGACCGCTGGCTGTTCGAGGCGCGCGACATCAACAGCCTGGGGCTGGCCTACGGCTACGTGACCCAGGCCCTCGGGTTCCGGATGAACCGGCACGAGGGCAAGATCACGGGGCTGGCCGCCTTCGGCGAGCCGGAGCTGCTGGAGGACTTCGAGGGCCGGTTCCACCTGGACGACCGCAACGTCGTCATGAGCGATTTCGCGTCGTTCCGGGATATGCGCGCGTTCCTCGAGGAGCGCGTCGCGGCCGTCTCGCGCGAGAATGCCGCCGCATCGATCCAGCGGCTCCTGGAGAACCTCGTCTCGCGCTCGGTCACCGCGCATCTGGACCGGACCGGCGCGGACAGCCTGGCGCTGGCGGGCGGCGTCTTCGCCAACGTGGCCCTGAACCGGGTCGTCGGCGAGCTGCCCGGCGTCGAGAATATCTTCATCTTCCCGGGCATGGGCGACGAGGGGCTCGCGGTCGGCAACGTGCTCCAGTTCCTGCTCGAGCGCGACGGCCCGGATACCTGGAATGCCGCGCGCCACGCGCTCGACGACGTCTATCTCGGTCCCGCATTCGGGGTGGGCGAGATCGCGGCGGCCGCGGACGCCGTCGGCGCGAAGAAGGTCGGGGGCGATCCCGCGGGTGAGGCCGCGCGGCGGCTTCAGCACGGCGAGGTCGGCGCGATTTATCACGGGCGCATGGAGTTCGGGCCGCGTGCGCTCGGCGCACGCAGCATTCTCGGAGCGCCCGGCGACGCGGCCATCAACGACGAACTGAACAAGCGCCTCGAGCGCACCGAGTTCATGCCCTTTGCGCCGGTCGTGCTCGAGGAGCATGCCCGCGAGGTGTTCGATCTCGACGACGTCAACAGCTATGCCGCGCGCTTCATGACTATCACCTGCGACGTCAAGCCGGAGTGGCGCGAACGCGTCGCGGCGGTGGTGCACGTGGACGGCAGCGCGCGCCCGCAGGTGATCGCGCGCGACGCCAACCCGCTCTACTACGACATCGTGAGCAGCTACCACGCGGCGACGGGGGTTCCGGTTCTGATCAACACCAGCTTCAATGCCCATGAGGAGCCGATCGTGTGCACGCCCGCGCAGGCGATGACCGCGCTGGCCGACCGGCGGGTCGATTTTCTGGTGACCGAGGGCGGCGTTTTCGAAATTCCGGAAGCGGCCGGCTGACGCATGCGGCCCGCTGGAACAGGGTGACGGGGATGACGGACTACGACCACGCATTCTATGGCGAACTGAAGAACACGGCGCGCCCGTCGGCGGACGTGATCGTCCCGCTCGTGCTCGAACATCTCGACGTGAAGAGCGTCGTCGATGTCGGCTGCGGCGCCGGCTGGTGGCTCGAGGCATTCCGCGCGCACGGCGTGGACGATGTGCTCGGCCTCGAGGGAAACTGGATCGAGGAGAACCAGGTCGTCCTCCCGCCCGAGGTGTTCGTTCGCCGGGAGCTTGAGGGCCGGCTCGACCTCGACCGGACGTTCGACCTCGCCATGAGCCTCGAGGTGGCCGAGCACCTGTCCGGGGAGGCCGGGCCGGGCTTCGTCGACCAGCTTTGCGCGCTCGCGCCGGTCGTGCTGTTCTCCGCGGCGATCCCGAACCAGGGCGGGCCGGGGCACATCAACGAGCAATGGCCGACCTGGTGGGCCGCCCATTTCGCGCGCAACGGCTACCGGCCGGTCGATGCCGTGCGCATGCGGGTCTGGGACGACGACCGCGTGTCCTGGTGGTACCGGCAGAACGTGCTGCTGTTCGCGAACGACGCAGCGATCGCGGAGAACGCCTGGCTGGCGGAGAATGCGGCGCGCACGGGCGAGACGCCCGCCGACATCGTCCACCCGGCGCTGCACCACGAGATGGCGCGCCGGGCGAACGTACGCTGGCAGGTTGCGCTGTCCCGGTCGGTGCGCCGCCGGATCAAGGGGGCGTTCGGGGCGTCCTGACGGGCCCAAGCCATGGGAAGAGTGTTTTGAGCGATAACTGGCATTTCTGGGTCGACCGGGGCGGCACGTTCACCGACATCGTCGGCCGCGCGCCCGACGGGACGCTGCACACCCACAAGCTGCTGTCCGATAATCCGGAGCATTACGACGACGCGGCCGTGCAGGGTATCCGCGAACTGCTCGGCCTGTCGGACGGCGACGTGATCCCGTCCGAGCGGATCGCGGCCGTGAAGATGGGCACGACCGTTGCCACCAACGCCCTGCTGGAGCGCAAGGGCGACCGCACGCTGCTGGTGGTCACGCGCGGCTTCCGCGATGCGCTGAGGATCGGTTACCAGGCGCGCCCGCGCCTGTTCGACCGGCACATCGTGCTGCCCGAACTGCTCTACGAGCGCGTCGTCGAGGTCGACGAGCGCGTGAACGCGGGGGACGAGGTCATCACCCCCTTCGACGCGGACGGCGCACGCGCGGCGCTCCAGGCCGCATATGACGACGGGATCCGCGCGGTGGCGATCGCGTTCATGCACGCCTACCGGGTGCCGGACCACGAGATCGCCTGCGCGGAGATCGCGCGCGATATCGGCTTCACGCAGGTCTCCACCAGCCACGAGACCAGTCCGCTGATCAAGCTGGTGGGACGCGGCGACACCACGGTGGTCGATGCATATCTCTCGCCGATCCTGCGGCGCTATGTCGACCGGGTCGCCGATGACCTGGGTGACGTGAACCTGATGTTTATGCAGTCCAACGGCGGGCTGACGGATGCGCGCATGTTCCAGGGCAAGGACGCGATCCTGTCCGGCCCGGCCGGGGGCGTCGTCGGCGCGGTGCAGGTGAGCGAGGCCGCCGGGTTCGACCGGATGATCGGCTTCGACATGGGCGGTACCTCGACCGACGTGACCCATTACAATGGCGAGTATGAGCGCGCCTTCGAGACGCTGGTCGCGGGCGTGCGCATGCGCGCACCGATGATGCAGATCCACACGGTGGCCGCGGGTGGTGGCTCGATCTGTTCCTTCGACGGCGCGCGCTACCGGGTCGGCCCGGAAAGCGCGGGCGCGGATCCGGGCCCGGCCAGCTACGGCAAGGGCGGGCCGCTGACGGTGACCGACTGCAACGTCATGCTCGGCAAGCTGCAGCCGGAGCATTTCCCCGCGGTGTTCGGGCCCGAACAGGATTCGCCGCTGGACGCCGACGTGGTGCGCGAGAAGTTCGCGGCACTGACCGAGGAGATCCGTCGCGCAACCGGCGATACCCGCGACCCGGTCGAGGTGGCGGACGGCTTCCTGAAGATCGCGGTCGAGAACATGGCCAACGCGATCAAGAAGATTTCCGTCCAGCGCGGCTACGACGTGACGCAGTACACGCTGTGCGCCTTCGGCGGCGCGGCGGGCCAGCACGCCTGCCTCGTCGCCGACGCGCTCGGCATGACGAAGGTGCTGCTGCACCCGCTGGCGGGGGTGCTGTCGGCATACGGCATGGGGCTTGCCGATGTGCGTGCGCTGCGCGAGCAGTCGGTCGAGACACCGCTGGGCGACGCACTCTCGGGCGAGGTGAATGCGCTGCTCGACAGCCTCTCCGAAGCCGCCCGGGCCGAGGTCGCGGGGCAGTGGATCGGCGACGAACGGATCTCGGTCCGGCGCCGCCTTCACCTTCGTTACGAGGGCACGGACACGTCGCTGGAGGTCGATGTCGACAGCGCCGCCGCGATGGCCGACGACTTCGCCGAACAGCACCGCCAGCGCTACGGCTTTACCATGCCGGACAAGCGCCTGATTGTGGAAACGGCGGCCGTCGAGGCGGTCGGTGCATCGGACGAGGCGCCGGCGGACCATGCGGCAACCGGCACTTCGTCGGCGCGGGCCGAGCCCGTCGCCCGGGTCGAGGCCCATATGGCCGGTGCGGCGCAGGACACGCCGGTCTACGAGCGCGAGGCGCGGCCCGCGGGCGCGCGGATCGACGGCCCTGCGATCGTCAGCGAGGCCGTCGCGACGACCGTGGTCGAGCCGGGCTGGCAGGCACGGATGACCGAACGCGGAGACCTTGTGCTCGAGCGTGTCGTCGCCGCAGAGCGCGACGCGGCCATCGGCACCGAAGTCGATCCGGTGATGCTGGAGGTCTTCAACAACCTCTACATGTCGATCGCCGAACAGATGGGCGTGACCCTCCAGAACACGGCCTATTCGGTAAACATCAAGGAGCGGCTCGACTTCTCCTGCGCGATCTTCGACCCCGACGGCAATCTCGTCGCCAACGCGCCGCACATGCCGGTGCATCTGGGATCGATGTCCGAGAGCATCCGCGCCGTGATCCGCAACAACGAAGGCGAGATGGCGCCGGGCGACGTCTACGTCCTGAACGCGCCCTACAACGGCGGCACGCACCTGCCGGACGTCACGGTGATCACGCCTGTCTTCGACGAGAACGGGGATGTTCTGTTCTACGTCGGCTCGCGCGGGCACCATGCCGACATCGGTGGAATCTCGCCCGGCTCGATGCCGCCGGACTCGAAGGTCATCGAGGACGAGGGCGTGCTGATCGACAACTTCAAGGCCGTCGACCGGGGCGCGTTCCGCGAGGACGCCCTGCGCGAGCTGCTGGCCTCGGGCAGGCACCCGGCGCGCAACGCCGACCAGAACGTGGCCGACCTGCAGGCGCAGATCGCGGCCAACGAGAAGGGCGTCGCCGAGCTGCGGCGGATGGTGGAACAGTTCGGGCTGGAGACTGTCCACGCCTACATGCGCCATGTGCAGGACAACGCCGAGGAGGCAGTGCGCCGCGTGATCGACGTGCTCTCCGACGGCGACTTCGCCTATCCGCTCGACAATGGCGCCGAAGTGCGGGTGTCCGTCTCCATCGACGCCGAAAACAGGTCCGCGAAGGTGGACTTCACCGGTTCCAGCGCCCAGCTCGACAGCAATTTCAACGCGCCGACGGCGATCGCCCGAGCGGCGGTCCTTTACGTGTTCCGCACGCTCGTCGACGACGAGATCCCGATGAACGAGGGGTGCCTCAAACCGATCGAGATCGTGATCCCGGCCGGCTCGATGCTGGCGCCGCAATACCCGGCCGCCGTGGTCGCGGGCAACGTCGAGACCAGCCAGGCGATTACCGACACGCTCTACGGCGCGCTCGGCGTGATGGCGGCGGCTCAGGGCACCATGAACAACTTCACCTTCGGCAACGACCGCCACCAGTATTACGAGACGATCTGCGGCGGCTCGGGTGCGGGGCCGGATTTCGACGGCACGTCGGCGGTCCACACCCATATGACCAACTCGCGCCTGACCGACCCGGAGATCCTCGAATGGCGGTTCCCCGTGCTGCTGGAAAGCTTCGAGGTGCGTGCGGGCTCGGGCGGCAACGGTCGGCACAGGGGCGGCGACGGGGCGCGCCGGCGCGTGCGCTTCCTCGAGGAGATGGACGTGATGATCCTCGCCAATCGCCGCGAGATCCCGCCGTATGGTCTCGACGGCGGCGCGGATGGCGCACCCGGCCGCAACTGGCTGGAGCGCGCGGACGGGGAACGCGTCGAGATGACGGCCACCGACCGGGTGAAGGCCGGGCCGGGGGACGTCTTCGTGATCGAGACCCCCGGCGGCGGCGGGTTCGGGGCGCCGGACTAGCGCCATGTCCCTGACCGACAGCCGCGATGTGCCCGTGTCCGCCGAGAATCCGCTGTCGGTCGAGCGCTACGACCGGGCGCTGGCTCTGCTGAACGGCTACTTCCTCGATCCGCTGGCGGAAATCGAGGCGGCGCTGGACGACGACCCGGACTTCGTGATGGGCCACTGCCTGCGCGGCGGGATGATGGCCGTGGCGGCCGAGCGTGCGGCGGAACCGATGCTGCGCGAGAGTGTCGAGGCGGCGGAACGACGTGCGGGCCGGGCCAACGAGCGCGAGCGGGGCCACATCACCGCGCTGCGGTTCTGGCTGAACGGCGATTTCGAGAGCGCGACCGATACCTGGGGCGCGGTCGCCGACGACTATCCGCGCGACCTCCTCGCGGTGCAGCTGGCCCACCTGGGCGATTTCTATCTCGGCCGCTCGGCCATGCTGCGCGACCGCATCGGGGGCGTGCTCCCCGGCTGGGATCCCGACGTGCCGGGATACGGCTACGT
>JAEPNS010000260.1 GCA_017643325.1 Alphaproteobacteria bacterium
GCCCCGTATCGCCCACCAGTTCCGCCAGTTCGCGCCGGACTTCCTCTGCGAAATAGGGTGCCTCGATGCGCGCCGCGAGCGTGTCGGGAACCACGTCGATCGGTTTCTGCTTGAGCTCTTCCGCGGCCTCCGCCGAAATCGCGCCATCCTCGGCCATCCGTCCGAGCACATAGTTGCGGCGGGCGACCGCGGCGTCCTGGTTGGTGACCGGGTTGTAGTTGTTCGGCGCCTTCGGCAACGCGGCCAGAAAAGCCGCCTCGTCCGGCGTCAACTGGCTCATCGGCTTGCCGAAGTAGTTCAGGCTCGCCGTCGCCACGCCATATGCCCCGTATCCGAGGTAAATCTCGTTGAGATACAGCTCGAGAATCTGGTCCTTCGTGAAGGCACGTTCGATCCGGAACGCGAGGATCGCCTCGCGGATTTTCCGCTCGATCGACACGTCCTTGGTGAGGAGGAAATTCTGCGCCACCTGCTGCGTGATGGTGGAAGCACCTTCCGGACGCCGCCCCGACCCGATGTTCCGCACGTTCGTCACGACCGCGCGCAGGATACCCACGGGGTCGACCCCCGGATGCACGTAGAAGTTCTGGTCCTCGGCGGCGAGGAAGGCCTGCTTCACGACCGTGGGAACCGTCTCGATCGGCACGAACACCCGCTTCTGCACCGCATACTCGGCGAGCAGGCTTCCGTCGCCGGCATGCACGCGCGTCGTGATCGGGGGCGCATAGTCGTTGAGCTGCGTGTAGTCCGGGAGGTCCTGGCCATAAGTCCAGAACACCCAAACCATAGCGCCCACGGCGACGAGGCCGCAGATCGCGAAGAATCCGAGCGTATATCCGAGAATGCGCAGCATTCGGTGACCTGCCTCAAAAATCGCGGGAGCACAGCTTAGCGAAGCCCCACCCCGCAGGAAGCCTCCATTATGTAACGATTATGGCAAAGAAATGTTGCCCAAAAAGCGCGCGGTCAGAGGGACGCATTCTCCGTGGTGCGGAAATACGTCTCCACCGCCCGCACAATCGCGCCCGACAGCTTCGCGCGATGGCCTCTCGAGACCAGCAGCCGTTCTTCCTGCGGGTTCGAGATATAACCGAGTTCCACGAGGACGGACGGCACGTCCGGCGCCTTCAGCACCGCAAACCCGGCAGATCGCCAGGGCCGCTTCAGCAATCTCGTGTCACGGCCGATTTCCCCGATCATGACGTCGCGTGCAAAGCGGACGGACAGCTCGTTGGTCTTCGACTGGGCAAAATCGATCAGGATGTTCTGCACGTCGTCGCTGTAGCCGTCGAGATCGACGCCGCCGATCACATCTGACTTGTTCTCCAGCGCGGCCAGCGCGGCCGCCTCCTTGTCGGACGCCTTGTTGGACAGCGTGTAGACGGAAAATCCCTTGGTCGCGCGCTTGGGATGCGTGTTCGCGTGCAGGGACAGGAACAGGTCCGCACCGGCCGCGCGCGCAATGCGCACCCTTTCGCGCAGGGGCAGGAAAATATCCCGGTTCCGGGTCAACACCACCTTGTAGCGCCCCGTTTTCTCAAGCCGGTCGGCAATATCGCGCGCATAGTCGAGCGCAATCTTCTTCTCGTACACGCCCGAAACGCCGATCGCTCCGGGGTCGACGCCGCCGTGCCCGGCGTCGATCACAACCACCGGCTTCGGATTGGGCGCACGCGGCGCGAGTGGCGGCGGTTTGGCGGCGACCTGCGGAGCCGTTCCCGCCGTCGGCCGCATGGCCGCGACGAAATCAGCGCGCGTGGTCGGCACGAGATCGATCACCAGCCGCCAGGGCCTGCCGCCGTCGGGTTTCAGCAGGAACTGCTTCGACACCTTCGATGGCGTCGTGAGATCAAGCACAAACCGGCTGGTTCCGGGGCGGTACAGGCCGTAGCGGAGCTTCTCGATCAGGCCGGCGCCGTCCCCGATCCGCTCTTCGGCCAGCGTGAAATTGACCTCCGGCAGGTCGATAACGACCCGGAACGGGTCCGGAAGACCGAATACCCGGGGTTCGACCTCGTCGCTGAGTTCGACAACGAACCGGGTCGAGCCCTCGTGCACGCCGATGCGGATATCCTGGACGTCCAGCCCGGCCGCGACAGCCTGCGACACGGCGAACAAAGGCGCGGCCGCCAAAAGCATAACGGCCAACAGTCGTGAGAATCGGTTCAGAATCAAAGACATCACCGATTCGTATATCCTCCGCTCCTGATGCGGCGCAACTCACAATCGCGCCGATCAGCGAAAAATCAATTGATTGTCGAAGCGCGCGGCGGGGTCTATGGTGACCCTTGCGAACACCCGCGATACCCGTATCGCTGCGCGTCGTTTGCGACCGATTCGTGCGGCATGGCCAAGACTTCTCCCATGCCTCGCCGCGCGTCAGGTGGCGTCCATGCGCACAATTGGGAAACGCGGTTTGTCCAACTTCGCGCCCGCCGGCCTCTGACAGGGACCGGGCACTCGGGAAAACACCTGCCGTCCTGGAGCGAATTCGCCCGTTTGACGGTTCAGGTTCCCGTGCGGGGCGCGATCAATGCGGGGACCACCCGCGCCTCTGTTCGCAAGGCGCGGCGACCGGCTTTCCGCAGGGAAAACGACATGCCCAAGCGCATGCTTATCGACGCGACCCACCCGGAAGAAACCCGGGTCGTCGTGGCCGACGGAAACGACCTTCTCGAGTACGACTACGAGACATCCACAAAACGCCAGATCAAGAGCAACATCTATCTGGCCAAGGTTACGCGGGTCGAGCCTTCGCTCCAGGCCGCGTTCGTGGACTTCGGCGGCAACCGCCACGGCTTTCTCGCCTTCAACGAAATCCACCCGGACTATTACCAGATCCCCGTCGAGGATCGCGAAAAGCTGCTGGCCGAAAGCGACCAGGAGAGCGAGGACGACGAGGAGAACGGGGATCGGTCCGAGGCCGAGGACAGTGGCGACGACGCCGGGGACGCGGCCGACACCGACGAAAGCGGTGACGACGGTGGCGACGACAACGAGGAAAACGGCGGCGAGGAGAACGGCGGCGAAAAGAACGTCGAGACCGTTGCCGATTCCGACGACGAGGATATCCACGAACTCGGAGACGCCCACCGGCGGCGTCTGCGCAAGCTGACGCGCAGCTACAAGATCCAGGAAGTCATCAAGCGACGCCAGATCCTGCTCGTGCAGGTGGTCAAGGAAGAGCGCGGCAACAAGGGTGCGGCACTCACCACCTACCTGTCGCTTCCGGGCCGGTATTGCGTGCTGATGCCCAACACGTCTCGCGGCGGCGGGATCAGCCGGAAGGTCACCGACCCGAAGCACCGCAAGTCGATGAAGAAGATCCTTTCCGACCTCGACGTTCCGGAGGGGATGGCCGTGATCATGCGGACTGCCGGCGTGTCGCGCACCAAGGCGGAGATCAAGCGCGATTACGAGTACCTGCGCCGGGTGTGGGACGAAATTCGCGAAAACACAATGAACGCGACCGCCCCTGCCCTCATCTACGAGGAAGGCGACGTCATCAAGCGCGCGCTGCGCGATATCTACGACCGCGACATCGACGAGGTGCTCGTCGAGGGCGAAGAGGCATACAAGTCCTCGAAAGCGCTGATGCGCACGATGATCCCCTCCCATGCGAAGCGCGTGCAACGCTATGAAGACGAGACGATCCCGCTCTTCAACCGCTACCAGGTCGACCAGCAGCTGGACGAGATCCACGAACCGGTGGTGCAGTTGAAGTCGGGCGGTTATCTCGTGATCAACCCGACCGAGGCACTGGTCGCGATCGATGTGAACTCGGGACGGGCGACCCGCGAGCGCAACGTGGAACAGACCGCGTTGCGCACCAACCTCGAGGCCGCCGAGGAGGTCGCGCGTCAACTGAAGCTGCGTGATCTCGCGGGCCTGATCGTCGTCGACTTCATCGACATGGACGTGTCGAGGAACAACCATGCTGTCGAACGGCGCCTCAAGGAGGCCATGAAGTCCGACCGGGCGCGTATCCAGATCGGGCGGATCTCGCCGTTCGGCCTGCTCGAACTTTCGCGCCAGCGCCTGCGCCCGAGCATTCACGAGGCGCACACCCAGACATGTCCTGTGTGCCAGGGTGCCGGGTTTGTCAGGTCGACCGCCTCCACGGCCATGTCGATCCTGCGCGAGCTCGAGGAAGAAGGCCTCCGCAACCGCGCCAAGGATGTCACCGTCACGGCGCACACAGATATCGCCCTCTACCTGCTGAACCAGAAGCGCGACACGCTGCGCGAGATCGAGGAACGCCACGAGTTGCGCGTGATCGTGATCGCGGACCCGGAACTTGCCGTGTCCGAGTACGACGTCGATTACACGCGCGCAGAGAACGACGAGGAGAAGGACGAGAAACCGGCACGCAGCAGGCGCGGGGGTCGCGACACCCGCGACGACGATGCGCCGAAGCGCCGCCGCCGGCGGGGCCGCAAGCGGTCCGACGACGAGGCGGAAGATGAATCCGCCGAGGAGGCGGATGCCCAAAGCGCGTCCGAAGACGACTCTGAGGAATCCGACGACGAGGGACGTAAGCGCGGCGGACGGCGCCGTGGCCGGCGTGGCGGGCGTCGCCGGCGCCGATCCAGCTCGGACGGCGACGAGCAAGAGCGCAACGAGGACGAGAGCGAGGATCGCGACGGCGATTCCGACGACGGCGACGAGAGCGCTTCCGAGTCCACCGACCAGGACGGCGACGAAGAATCCGGTGGCCGCCGCCGCCGCCGGCGGCGGCGTGGGCGTCGCGGACGCGGACGGTCGTCCGACAGCGAAGACACGAACGAGAGCGGAACCCCGCCCGAGGCCGATTCCGGGTCGGATGACGACGAGGACGACGACGTCGACACCGAGATCGATATCCCCGAGCCGCGCGCCGAAGCGGAACGCGAGATCGACGAGACGGACAGCGAATCCGACGACGACGGCCCGGACGATGCGGATGTCGAAGACGACGCCGCACCCGACGACGAGGACGAGGCCCCCGAAGAGGCCGCTTCGGACAGCAGCGACGAACCGGCAGAAGACGAAGACGAGACAGGGGCCGACGAGCCCGGCGAGGTGCGCGACGAAGCGCCTT
>JAEPNS010000261.1 GCA_017643325.1 Alphaproteobacteria bacterium
GGAGCACGAGTCGCACCCGCCGGGCAATCGGTCCCGCCGTCACGCGTCGAAACGCAGGCCCCACTCGCGGAAGTGGCCGGGATCGTCGGCCCATTTCTCCCGCACCCGCACGCGCACGAACAGGTGGACCGGGCGGTCGAGAAGCTCGGCAAGTTCGCTCTGGGCCTCGGCGCGGATCCTTTTGATCATCTGTCCGCCCTTCCCGACCACGATTCCTTTCTGGGAGTCGCGCTCCACGGTGATCGACTGGTCGATCCGCACGCTGCCGTCGTCGAAGTCCTGCCAGCTCTCGGTCTCCACCGCCAGCGCGTATGGCAACTCCTGGTGGAGGCGCAGATACGCCTTTTCACGGGTGATTTCCGCGGCAAGCAAGCGCTGCGGCAGGTCGGAGATCTCGTCCTCCGGGAACAGCCACGGTCCCGCCGGCATGGCCTCGATGAAGTGACTCTCCAGATCCGCGACCCCGCTGCCCTTCAGGGCCGAGACCATGAAGGTGGCCTCGAAAGCCGCCAGCCCGTTCAGTTCCTCCGACAGGGCCAGGAGTTTCTCGCGCTTGACTGCATCGACCTTGTTGAGGACCAGCGTGGCGCGCGTCCCGCGCGCGGAAAGCCCCTCGGCGATTCTTCGTGTATCGCCGTCGATCCCGCGCTCCGCATCCACGAGCAGCACGACCGCATCCGCATCGGATGCCCCGCCCCAGGCCGCATCGACCATCGCGCGGTCGAGCCGGCGGCGTGGCGCGAAGATGCCGGGTGTGTCGACATAGATAATCTGCGTGTCGTCATGGATCGCGACACCGCGCACCCGGATTCGGGTCGTCTGCACCTTCGGCGAGACGATCGAGACCTTGGCGCCCACGAGGCGGTTCACCAGCGTCGACTTCCCGGCATTCGGCGCGCCCAGGATGGACACGATGCCGCATCGCGTGCCGCCGCTATCCATTCCGCGCGATCCCGAGGTCTTCCAGCATCGCCGCCGCCGCGTCCTGTTCCGCCGCACGCTTGCTGGTACCGGTCGCACGCTGGGGCATGACACCGTCGACCCGGACCTCGACCGTGAATTCCGGAGCGTGGTCGGGGCCGGTCCGGTCGACATCGTGATAGCTCGGCAGGCCGATCGCCTTTGCCTGCGCCCACTCCTGCAGCGCGGTCTTGGCATCGCGCGGCGGCCGCGAGCGGGTCTCCACGAGCGGATCCCAGATGGCGCGAACCACTTCGCGCGCGGCAGCCATGCCCCCGTCGCGGTAAACGGCCGCGACGACGGCCTCGACCATGTCGGCAAGGATGCTGTCGTTGAGGACACCCGGACCGGTCTGCGCGTACCGGCCGAGCTGAAGGTCGCGCCCGACCTGTGCGAGCGTGCCGGCCTGTACCAGCGCGGCGAACCGGCGCCCGACCTCACCTTCGTTCTCATCGGGAAAACGCTCGAGCAGAAGCTCGGCCACCACGAGCCCGAGAACACGATCCCCGAGAAACTCGAGCCGTTCGTAGGAGGCGTCGCTGTCCACACTCGAATGCCGCAACGCGCGCGTCAGCAATGCCGGCTCGGCAAACCGGTGCCCCAGCGCCCGGTACAGATCGTCGTAGGAAACGGCGTGCGCGCTCATTCGATGCTGTCGAGGATCCGGTCGAACCGTGTGGCCTGGATCCATTTCCAGGGTTCCAGCCAGCCGGCTGTCCCGTCTGTCGAGAAGAAGATGATCTCCGCCCGTCCGATCAGGTTCTGGTCTGGAACAAAGCCCCAGCTCCGGCTGTCGTTGCTGTCGTCGCGATTATCCCCGATCGCGAAATAGTTGCCCGGCGGCACCACGAACTCGCGGGTGTTGTCGGCGGGTCCGCGATCACCGAGGCTTTCGCGCACGGTGTAGCTGCGCCCGTTCGGAAGCGTTTCGATGAACTGCGGGACCCGGCGCACATTGCCGCGAAAATCGCGCGAGACGTGGTCCTCGATCCGCTGCCGGGGCACCGCCTGCCCGTTCAGGTGGAGTTGCCCGTTAATCATCTGGACCCGGTCGCCGGGCATCCCGACGATCCGCTTGATGAAATCGTCGCGGTTGGTCGGCGGATGCCGGAAGACCGCGACATCGCCACGCTCGGGCGCACTGCCGAAAATCCGGCCAGAGAAAAACCCGAGGCCAAACGGGATCGAGTAACGGCTGTAGCCGTAGGAGAACTTGGAGACGAACAGGTAGTCGCCGATCAGCAACGTCGGGATCATCGAACCCGAGGGGATATTGAACGGCTGAAACGCAAAGGTGCGGACGACCCCGGCGATCAGCAGCGCATAAATGATCGTGCGCAGCGTCTCCCAGATGCTCGAAGGCTTCTTGGACCTGTCTTTCGCCATGGATTTGACCTTTGCTGCAACGTCCGGCGGCGTGAAGGCGGTTTCTAGCCGTCCGCACAGCGTTTCGCCAGTCACGAATATGGAACGTGCCGGCGTGGATACGGTTCAGGATTCGATATCGGGGATCGCGGAAATGATCACGATCGCCTGCGCGATCGGCGGCTCGTCGGTGAGGGAAAGTTCGATCAGCGGTTTCATGCCCGGCGGCGTGATTTCCGCCAACCGTGCCGCCGCCCCGTTCGTCAGTTCCATGGTCGGCTTGCCCGAAGGCAGGTTCACCACCCCCATGTCGCGCCAGAACACGCCCTTGCGGAACCCCGTGCCCAGCGCCTTGGAACACGCCTCCTTCGCGGCGTAGCGCTTGGCGTAGCTGTCGGCGCGGTTGGCGCGTCGGTCGGACTTGGTCCGCTCGAGTTCGGTGAAGCAGCGCTCGGTGAACCGCTCCCCGAAGCGATCCAGGGTCCGCTCGATCCGCGTGATATCGATCAGGTCGCTGCCGAGGCCGATGATCATCGGATACATCGGCACAGCCGCGCGTGTCGGGTTGTCCTCGCTCATGCGCTGGCTTCGGCGCGCGCTGTGTCCATCAGCGAGCGCATGCGCTTGATGGCGCTGTCGAGACCGCCGAAGATCGCCTCGCCGATCAGGAAGTGGCCAATGTTCAGTTCCTCGATCTGCGGGATTGCGGCAATCGGGCCGACGGTATCGAAGGTGATGCCATGGCCGGCGTGCACCTTCAGCCCGATGCCCGCACCGTATTCCGCCGCCTCGACAATGCGCTCCAGAAGCTTGCCGGCCAATGCGTGGTCACCCTCGATCATGGCGTCGCAGTAGGCACCGACATGAATCTCGACGGCAGGCGCGCCAATGGACAGCGATGCGTCGAGCTGGGCCGCATCGGGCTCGATGAACATCGAGACGATTGCGCCGCGTCCACCGAGGTCGTCGACGAAGCGCTTCAGGTGATTGTGGCCGGAGACGACGTCGAGTCCGCCTTCGGTCGTCCGCTCCTCGCGTCGCTCGGGGACGATGCAAACCGCGTGCGGGCCATGGCGCAGCGCGATGTCCAGCATCTCATCCGTCGCCGCCATCTCCAGGGTCAGCGGAATCTCGATCGCCTCGAGCAGCCGCTCGAGGTCGTCGTCGGAAATATGGCGCCGGTCCTCGCGAAGATGGGCGACGATGCTGTCGGCACCGGCAGCCGCGGCCGCGCGCGCCGCGCGGACCGGGTCGGGATGTCCGCCCCCGCGCGCGTTCCGTATGGTCGCGACATGATCCACGTTGACGCCGAGGCGCAATTCGGAAGCCATTGAACTGTCTCGCTGTTTCGGAGTTCCGCCTACAATTGGGCGTCGGCGGCGCGAGGTCAACCCGGCCGGTGGCTCAGCTCTTCGCCCGCTCGACCGTGCTCACCGACCTGTGGCCGCGCAGGGTGGTCACGATGGAGTTCAGATGCTTCGCATCCGCCACCTCGATATCGACGACCATGTCGAAGAAATCCGGCGTGCGATTTGTGAACTTGAGGTTCGAGATGTTGCCCTGCGCCCCGGCGATGGTGGTGGCGAGGTCGGCCAGGGCTCCCGGCTCGTTGACCAGCGTCACGTTCAGGCGGCTGACCAGGTCGCCGCTCGTGATGTCGGCGCCCGGTTCCCAGGCGACGTCGAGCCAGCGTTCGGGGCTGTCGGCAAAGGCTTCGAGAGTCATGCAGTCGATGGTGTGGATCGTGACCCCCTTTCCGGTCGTGGTCACGCCAACGATCCGGTCGCCCGGGAGCGGGTAGCAGCACTTTGCGAGATGGACCGCAATGCCGGGCGTGAGCCCGCTGATGGGCACGGCGTGCTCACCCTCGGAGCCGGCCGGCCGTTTCCGCCGACGCAACGAGAAGATCGAGCCGGTCGACCTGTTCGCGGCGGGAGTCTCCACCTTTTCCGGAAACACCACGCGAACCACGTCGCGGCCGGGATAGATGCCCTGTCCGACCATCGCGAACAGGTCGTCGACATTCTCCGCATGGAATTCGCCGAGTGCGTCCCCGAGCAGCTTCTCGTCGAGGCTCTCGTCGACCCGCGCGAACGCCTTTTCGAGGATCCCGCGGCCGAGGTCGATGTACTGCCGCATCTCGACCTCGCGCAGGACCCGGCGGATCCGCGCCTTGGCCTTTCCGGTAACGACGAGCTTTTCCCACTCAGGCGAGGGCGTCTGGTTGCGTGACGTGAGGATCTCGACCTGGTCGCCGTTCTGCAGTGCCGTGCGCAGCGGCATGTTGCGGCCGTTGATGATCGCACCGACGCATTTGTCGCCGATGTCGGTGTGGACTGCGTAGGCGAAATCGATCGGGGTCGCACCGCGCGGCAGCGAGAAGACATCGCCCTGCGGCGAGAAACAGAACACCTGGTCGGAAAACATCTCCAGTCGGGTATGCGCGAGAAAATCCTCCGGTGCGGCCGCGTTTTCCAGAATCTCCAGCAACTCCTGCAACCAGCGGTACTGCTTGCTCTCTTCCCGGACCGCGCTCGAGGCCGGGCCCGACCCGGTGTCCTTGTAGACCCAGTGAGCGGCCACGCCGCGTTCCGCGATATCGTGCATTTCGGAGGTCCGGATCTGGATCTCGATCCGGTGCTCCGCCAGTCCCAGGACGCTGGTGTGCAGGGACCGGTAACCGTTCGGCTTGGGCGTCGAGATGTAGTCCTTGAAACGGCCCGGCACGACGGGATACCGGCTGTGGA
>JAEPNS010000262.1 GCA_017643325.1 Alphaproteobacteria bacterium
AGCGAGGACGGTTCGGCGGATGCCAAACCCGAGGCCTCCGAACCTGAACCGGCGCCGGAGCCGAAAGCCGAACCGGCGGCTGACCCGGCCCCGAAAATCGAATCCGCCCCCGCCACGGCAGACACGTCCGCCATGGCGCAGGTGGGTGTGGGCACCTGGGTCGTCGGGGCCATCGTCGCCGTGATCGTGATCGCTGCGCTGGTCAGCTAGAAATATTAGGAAATTCGCGCGATTGGATGCCGCGAACCTTGACGCAAGGGGTCGTGGAGATGAAACTCGCGTGAGAGCTGTAGTTTTGTTGTCCGCACCGGATTTGGTGCGGCGGGGGACAGCCTGAAGGGGCGCCCATATCAGGGAGGAGTGCAATGCCCACCGTATCCATGACGGTGAACGGAAAGACCGTATCGGCCGATGTCGAGCCGCGGACCCTGCTCGTTCAGTATCTTCGTGAACATCTCGGCCTGACGGGCACCCATGTCGGCTGCGACACGAGCCAGTGCGGGGCCTGCGTCGTTCACATGAACGGCGAATCCCTGAAGTCCTGCACGATCCTGGCCGCCCAGGCCGAAGGTGCGGACGTGACCACCATCGAGGGCCTCGCAAATGGCGACGAGCTGCACCCGATGCAGGAAGCGTTCCGGGAAAACCATGGCCTGCAGTGCGGCTTCTGCACTCCTGGCATGGTCATGAGCGCGCTCGACCTGGTCCAGAAGAACCCGGACCCGAGCGAGCGCGAAGTTCGCGAATGGCTGGAGGGCAACCTCTGCCGCTGCACCGGCTACCACAACATCGTTAAGTCTATCCTGGCCGGCGCTGAAGCCCTGCGGGGATAGCGCCATGTCGGACACCGGGATCGGAGCATCGGTCAAGCGCGTCGAGGACCTCAGGTTCCTGACGGGCAACGGCAACTACACGGACGATATCAACCGGCCTGGCCAAAGCCACGCCTGGCTTCTCCGTTCGCCGCACGCCCACGCAAAGATCAACGCGATCGACACGTCCAAAGCCGAAGCGGCCGAGGGCGTGCTCGCTGTGCTGACCGGCGCGGACATGGCCGCAGACGGCGTCGGCGGCCTGCCCTGCGGCTGGCAGATCCATAGCAAGGACGGCGAGCCCATGGCCGAGCCGGCGCATCCGCCGCTGGCCGTGGACAAGGTGCGCCACGTCGGCGACCAGGTCGCGATCGTGATCGCCGAGACACGTGATGCGGCCCGCGACGCCGCGGAGTTGATCGAGGTCGACTACACAGTCCTCGACGCCGTGACCGATATGGACACGGCCCTCGCCGGCAAGACGCTGGTCCACGACGACGTCCCGAACAACCGCTGCTTCGACTGGGAGATCGGTGACAAGGATGCCGTCGACGAAGCCTTCGCGAAGGCCGACAAGGTCGTCTCGATCGACCTGTCGAACAACCGGCTCATCCCGAATGCGATGGAGCCGCGCGCCGCGATTTCCGATTTCGACCGGACAACCGGCCGCTATACCCTCTACACGACGACGCAAAACCCGCACGTGATCCGGCTCCTGATGGGTGCCTTCGTCTTGCAGATCCCCGAACACAAGCTGCGCGTCGTCGCGCCGGATGTCGGCGGCGGCTTCGGCTCGAAGATTTTCCACTACGCCGAGGAAGCGATCCTCACCTGGGCCGCTGCCAAGGTGAACCGGCCGATCAAGTGGACGGCCGAACGCACCGAATCCTTCATGACCGATGCCCACGGGCGGGATCATGAGACCCACGCGGAACTCGCACTCGACGGCGACGGCAAGTTCCTCGGACTACGGGTCGCGACCAAGGCCAACCTCGGGGCGTACCTCTCGACCTTCGGGTCCAGCGTGCCGACCTATCTCTACGCGACCCTGCTCGCGGGTGTGTACACCACCCCCGCGATCTACGCCGAGGTCCAGACGGTTTTCACGAACACGGTCCCGGTGGACGCGTACCGCGGCGCCGGCCGGCCGGAATGCACCTATCTGCTCGAACGCCTGGTCACCAAGGCCGCGCGCGAGACCGGCCTCGATCCGGCGGAAATCCGCAAACGCAACATGATCCAGCCGGACCAGTACCCCTACCAGACCCCGGTCGCGCTGCAGTATGACTGCGGCGACGTACCCGCCTCGTTCGAGAGCGCGCTCAAGGCCGCTGACTATGACGGCTTTGAAAAGCGCCGCGCCGACGCCGAGAAAAACGGCAAGCTGCGCGGGATCGGCATTTCGACCTACGTCGAGGCCTGCGGCATCGCGCCGTCAGCGGTCGCGGGTGCCCTGGGTGCGCGGGCAGGCCTGTACGAGTCCGCGCAGGTACGTGTGCATCCGACGGGTTCGGTAACCGTCTACACCGGGACCCACAGCCACGGCCAGGGCCACGAGACGACATTCGCCCAGCTCGTGTCGGAAAGCTTCGGCATCCCCGCCGACCAGGTCGAGGTCAGCCACGGCGACACCGACCAGGTCCAGTTCGGCATGGGCACCTACGGCTCGCGCTCGCTTGCGGTCGGCGGCCCGGCGATCCTGAAGGCCTGCAACAAGGTCATCGACAAGGCGAAGAAGATCGCCGCGCACATCATGGAAGCCGACGTGTCGGACATCGAGTTCGCCGACGGCAAGTTCACCGTGGCCGGCACGGACAAGGAAATGGCCTTCGGCGAGGTCTCGCTGGCCGCCTACGTGCCGCACAACTACCCGATCGAGGAGATCGAGCCGGGCCTCGACGAGAACGCGTTCTACGATCCGTTGAACTTCAGCTTCCCGGGCGGTGCGCACATCTGCGAGGTCGAGGTCGACCCTGACACCGGTGACGTCGAGGTCGTCAATTTCACGGCGGTTGACGATGTCGGCCGCGTCGTGAACCCGATGATCGTGGAGGGCCAGGTCCATGGCGGCCTTGCACAGGGTGTCGGACAGGCGGTACTCGAAGGCTGTGTCTACGACGACGACGGCCAGCTGCTGACCGGCTCCTACATGGACTACACCATGCCGCGCGCAGACGACCTGCCGAGCTTCTCGGTCGCGACCCAGAGCGTCATGGGGGCGTCCAACCCGCTCGAAGTGAAGGGTGTCGGCGAGGTCGGCGCCATCGGGTCGCCGCCTGCGGTGATCAACGCAATCCTCGACGCACTGGCTCCGCTCGGCGTCGAAGACATTTCCATGCCCGCGACATCCCACAAGGTGTGGCAGGCGATTCAGGCATCCAGCGTCCGCCAGGCGGCGGAATAACGTCTGGCGAGGGAGGTAGACGATGTACCAGTTCAACTATCAGAAGGCGGGATCCCAGGACGACGCGGTGAGCGCCGCGGGTTCGGCGGAAGATCCGAAGTTCCTCGCCGGCGGGATGACCCTTATCCCGACCCTGAAGCAGCGGCTCGCCCAGCCGTCTGACCTGATCGACCTGTCCGGCATCGACGGGCTCGCCGGTGTGGAGGACAACGGTGATTCGATCACCATCGGCGCGATGACGCGCCATGTCGATGTCGCCAACAACGACACCGTGAAGAGCAAGATTCCGGCCCTCGCCCATCTGGCGAGCCACATCGGCGACCCGCAGGTGCGCAACCGCGGCACTATTGGCGGATCGCTCGCAAACAACGACCCGGCCGCGGACTACCCCGCCGCCGTGCTCGGCCTCAATGCCACGGTCATCACGAACAAGCGCGAAATCGCGGCCGACGACTTCTTCGATGGCATGTTCACGACCGCGCTTGAGGAAGACGAGCTGATCACCGCGGTGAAGTTCCCGGTCCCGGACAAGGCGGGCTACACCAAGTTCCCGAACCCCGCTTCGCGCTACGCGCTTGTGGGCGTAATGGTGGCGCAGACAGGCGGCGAGACGCGCGTTGCGGTCACCGGCGCCGGCCAGGACGGCGTCTTCCGCGCCTCTGACATCGAGAGCGCGCTATCGGGTAACTGGAGCGCCGATGCCGCCAAGGGCGTGAAAATGTCGGACGCCGACCTCAACTCCGACATCCATGCCTCGGCGGAGTACCGGGCCCACCTGATCTCGGTGATGGCGAGCCGCGCGGTCGAGGCCGCAGGCTGATCCCGCCGCGATAATCTCTTGCGACGGCCGGGGCTGAGCTCCGGCCGTTGTCGTTCTGCCGCTTGGCCGCCCTGCCCGGCTTGGGCTATATCAATTCGAGTGCCCGCCGGTACGCGGTACAACAAGGTTCCCAACCCGAATTCAGGTAGGCATTCCGTTGAGCAATCTCCCGCAAGACGTTGAAAAAACGCTCGAACTCCTTGCATCAGGCAACTATGTGGCCGACCGCAGCCTGTCGACCGCGGTCTATCTTTCCCTGCAGCTCGGCCGCCCGCTGTTCCTGGAGGGCGAGGCTGGCGTCGGAAAGACCGAAATCGCCAAGGTGCTCGCCGACACGCTCAACCGGAAGCTTGTACGCCTGCAATGTTACGAGGGTCTCGACGTCGCATCCGCCGTGTACGAATGGAACTATTCGGCGCAGATGATCGAGATCCGGATGGCCGAAGCCGAGGGCGTCAGCGACCGCGAGCGGCTGGGCGACGACATCTTCTCCGACAGGTTCCTGATCCGGCGCCCCCTACTGCAGTCCCTGGAGCCGACGGCGGAGGGCCCGCCGGTGCTGCTGATCGACGAACTGGACCGCACGGACGAGGCGTTCGAGGCCTACCTGCTGGAAGTCCTCTCCGACTTCCAGATCACGATCCCGGAAATCGGGACCGTCAGCGCCGACAAGCCGCCGATCGTCATCATCACGTCCAACCGCACCCGCGAGATCCACGACGCGCTCAAGCGCCGCTGTTTCTACTACTGGGTGGATTATCCGGACGCACAGCGCGAGCTCGAAATCCTTTCGATCAAGGCCCCGCAGGCAGACGAGAAGCTGTCGCGCCAGGTCGTGCAGTTCGTCCAGCACCTGCGCGAACTCGACCTGTTCAAGGTCCCGGGCATCGCCGAGACCATCGACTGGGCGTCGGCCCTGCACCAGCTCGACATCATCGAACTCACCCCGGAAGCGATCGACGACA
>JAEPNS010000263.1 GCA_017643325.1 Alphaproteobacteria bacterium
GCCGGTCTGCTGCCCCGGCTTGATCACCCACTGGGTGATCCGGGTGCGGTCGTCGTCGAACAGCATCGTGAACTGGCCGATCTCGCGGTCGCCGGCCTCGGCCGCCGTTTTTTCCATCAGTTTCGTGGACACATGAACTCTCCTGGTAAAACAAGGCGGGCACCATACACGATGAACGCGCCTGTACCCTAGAGTTCCAGCACCTCGACCACGCCCGGGACCGCGCGCATCGCCTGGCGGATCTGGGGCGTGCAGATGTACTTGCCGCTGAGGCGCACGATGACCTCCTGCTCGCCGTCGGGGATCGCGAGGCTGATGCGGCCGTCGGCGTTCTGGCCGGGCCGCGGGGTCGCCTTCTCCTCGACCAGCGTCTTCAGCGAGTTCAGAGGTTCGTCGTCGTCGATCCAGACCCGTATCGCCGTCGGCGCGTTGGCCGCGGCCTCGTTGAGCGGGCGCACGCTCTGGCCGTTCAGTCGGAGCTGGCCCTCCTCGATCCGCGCCGCCACCTGGATCAGGACCGGCTCGCCGCTGTCGAGCAGCTCGCGCGACGCCGAGAGGGCTTCGGAGAACATCATGATCTCGTAGGGGCCGGCGGAATCCGAAAGCTGCACGAACGCGAACTTGTTGCCGCGTTGGGACGTGCGGACCTGCACGGAGATCACCGAGCCCGCCAGCGTCAGGGCCGCCGCGCCGCCGCGCTGCTGGACATTGGCCTCGATCTCCGAACTCGACACCACGTCGAGGCGCCGCAGGGCGCGCGCATACTCGTCCAGCGGATGCGCCGACATGTAGAAGCCGACCGCGTCGAGCTCGCGCTGCAGCCGCTCGGACTGCAGCCAGTCCATCCGGTCCGCGAGCCGGGGCTTGGCCGCGCCCTCCCCGCCGATCTCGCCCAGCAGGTTGAACTGGCCGCTTTCGCGTTCGCGCTGGGTCGCGTTCGCATGCCCGAGAATCTGGTCGATCCCGTCGAACACCCGCGCACGGTTGAGGTCGAGGCTGTCGAAGGCGCCCGCCGCGACGAGCTGCTCGAGCTGGCGGCGGTTGAGCACATGCGCATCCAGCCGGCTCGCGACCTCGAACACGTCGTCGAACGGCCCGTTTTCGGTGCGCTCGCGCACCAGTTCGGCCATCGCCGCGCGGCCGACGCCCTTGATCGCGGCGAGCGCATAGCGGATCGCGCCCACCTTGCCTTCGGAGACCGGCTCCTCGCCCTCCTCGGGCGCGGGCGGGTCGATGTCCTCGACGCCGAACTCGACGCCGGACGCGTTGATGTCCGGCGGCAGCAGCGTGATCTTCTGGCGCTCCAGTTCCTGCTTGTAGACCGCCAGCTTGTCGGTGTTGCCCATGTCGAGCGTCATCGACGCGGCGAAGAACTCGACCGGGTGGTTCGCCTTCAGCCAGGCCGTCTGGTAGGCGATCAGCGCGTAGGCGGCGGCATGGGCCTTGTTGAAGCCGTAGCCCGCGAACTTGGCGATGGTCTCGAAGATGCGCCGCGACTGGGCCTCCGGCACGTCGCGCTTGGCCGCGCCGGCGACGAAGGTCTCCTCCTGCGCGTCCATCTCGGCCTTGATCTTCTTGCCCATGGCCCGGCGCAGCAGGTCCGCCCCGCCCAGCGTGTAGCCGGCGAGCTCCTGGGCCATCTGCATGACCTGCTCCTGGTAGATCGGGATGCCATAGGTCTCGCCGAGGCACGCCTCCAGGTCCGGGTGCAGGTAGTCGACCTCCTCCTCGCCGTGCTTGCGCGAGATGTAGCTCGGGATGTTGTCCATCGGGCCCGGGCGGTAGAGCGCCACAACGGCAATGATGTCTTCGAACCGGTCGGGCTTCAGCTTGCGCAGCACGTCGCGCACGCCCGACGATTCGCACTGGAACACGCCCGTCGTGTCGCCGCGGCTGAGCATCTCGAAGGTCGTCGGGTCGTCCAGCGGGAGGGTCGCGAGATCGACCTCCGTGCCCCGCTCTGCCAGCAGTTCGACGGCCTTCTGCAGCACATCGAGGGTTTTCAGGCCCAGGAAGTCGAATTTCACCAGCCCCGCCGCCTCGACGTATTTCATCGAGAACTGGGTCGCCAGCGTCTCCGAGCGCGGGTCGCGGTAGAGCGGGATGATGTCCGACAGCGCCCGGTCGCCGATCACGACGCCCGCCGCGTGGGTCGAGGAATTGCGGTAGAGCCCTTCCAGCTTGAGCGCCAGGTCGAGCAGGTGCGCCACCGCCTCGTCCTCGTCCCGCAAGGCCTGCAGCTGCGGCTCGCCCTCGATCGCCTCGCCCAGGGTTGTCGGGTTGGCGGGGTTGTTCGGCACCAGCTTGGCGATCCGGTCGACCTGCCCGTAGGGCATTTCCAGCACCCGGCCAACGTCGCGCACGACGGCGCGCGCCTGCAGCTTGCCGAAGGTGATGATCTGCGCCACCCGGTCGTGCCCGAACTTCTTCTGGACGTACTTGATGACCTCGTCACGGCGCTCCTGGCAGAAATCGATGTCGAAGTCCGGCATCGACACGCGTTCCGGGTTCAGGAAGCGCTCGAAGAACAGCCCGAACCGCAGCGGGTCCAGGTCGGTGATCGTGAGCGCCCAGGCGACGACCGAGCCGGCGCCGGAGCCGCGCCCCGGGCCGACGGCGATGTCGTTGGCCTTGGCCCACTTGATGAAGTCGGAAACGATCAGGAAGTAGCCCGGGTATCCCATGTCTACAATGGTTTCGAGCTCGAAGTTCAAGCGATCCCGATAGGGTTTCGCGACCTCCTCCCGCGCGGCGGCGTCCATGCCGTCAGCGTAGACATGGGCTTCCAGGCGCGCCTCCAGCCCCGCCTCGGCCTCGGCCCGCAGCGCGTCCTCCTCGCTCGCCCCGTCGGCGGTCGGGAACGGCGGCAGCATCGGCCGCGCCTCGGTCGGCATGAAGGCGCAGCGCCGGGCCACCACCAACGTGTTGTCGATGGCCTCCGGCAGGTCGGCGAAGATCGCCCGCATTTCCGATGCCGACTTGAAGCGGTGCTCCGGCGTCACGCGGCGCCGCTCGGCCTGGGAGACGTAGGCGCTCTGGGAGATGCACAGCAGCGCGTCATGGGCCTCGTACATGTCGGCGTCGGCGAAGAACGGCTCGTTGGTCGCCACCAGCGGCAGGTCGTGCTTGTAGGCGAGATCGAGGAAGGCCGGCTCCAGCTTGTCCTCGATCTCGAGGTTATGGCGCTGGATCTCGACGTAGAAGCGCCCCGGGAACAGCCCCGCGAGCCGCAGCATGGCCGCTTCCGCGGCCCCTGCCTGCCCCTCGGCCAGCAGGCGGCCCGGCAGACCCGCAACCCCGCCCGACAGCGCGATCAGGCCATCCGTGACCCCCTCCAGTTCCTCCAGATGGACCATGGCCCGCGCGTCGTCGCCCATTTCCACATAGGAGCGGCTGACGATCGCCAGCAGGTTGCGGTAGCCCTGCTCGCTCTGGGCCAGCAGGACGAGCTGGTCCCCGTCGCGAAGCTGGCTGCCGGCCCCGTTGCCGTTGCGCCGCGCGCCCTCCGCGCTTTCCTCGGCGACCAGCGCCACCTGGCAGCCGACGATCGGCTGGATCCCGGCCTTCGCCGCCGCCAGCGAGAACTCCAGCGCACCGAACAGGTTGCCCGTGTCGGTGATCGCGACGGCCGGCATCCCCTTCTCGCGGCACAGCTCGACAAGCTGCGGAATGCGCAGTGCACCCTCGGCAAGCGAATAGGCGGAATGAACGCGAAGATGGACGAAATCGGCGTGTGACATCGAACCGGGATGCTAGCGCGATTCGATCCGCGCTACTGTGTTGAAATCCGGGGATAACGGCACCCGGGCAACAAATTTTGAGGGAGTAGAGAGATGCCTGTTGCGCGAGTAATTTTTCCGTCCGCCGTGATCCCGATCATCGCGATGATCTTTGCGATGACGCCGTTATCGGCTCAGGAGCGGGGCATCGGCTACGCGAGCCCTTCTGACGCGCTTGTTGCATTGCGGTCACGAGAAGGCGTTGTTTTTTCGGACTACAATGGCTGGACGATCGCGGAAGACGCGGGCCGTGGCGAAATCTGGTCCTTCACACCACCAAACCATCCTGCCCACCCTGCGGTCGTTCGCCGGACAGTTATCGAGCAGAACGGCACTCTGTCGATCGATATGCAGGCGCTGTGCGGCGCTGACAAGCAGACGTGTGACAGTCTGGTAGCCGAATTCCGGAAGCTGAATGAGCAGTTGCGAGCGGAACTGTCCGGCCAACAGGCAGCAAATCCGGGCGCACAGGCCCCCAGGCCGGGGCAAGCCCCCGAGGCCGAGGCGGTGAAAACACGGTTCGTGACGGCAATCGACCAGGAACGGCTCGACGACGCCTATGCCATGTTCAGTGAGCGGTTTCGCCGGGAAGTCACGCGCGACCAATTCGAGACCGTGCAGAAGCGCCAGCAGGCGGGCCTACCTGAACGAGGACCGGTGCGGACCACCTGGTATCGGGACCCTCCGAATGCGCCGGAGGCAGGAACCTATGTCGTGTTCGAGCAGGTGTGCCGACTGCCGGACGGTCGTGGCTGCCTCGATATGATCGTTCTTCACCAGGCCCCCGGCGCAGCGTTCGTCGTACAACGTTACGAGCGTACGTTTATTTCACGCGCCGACCGTTGATTTCGCCCGACTAGACCGAAACCAGCTGCCCGTCGCGGAGCTGGAGCGTGCGGTCCATCTTTGCCGCGAGGTCGAGGTTGTGGGTCGCGACCAGCGCGCCCAGGCCGACACCGCGCACCAGCTTCAGCATCTGGCCGAACACCCGCGCGGCGGTCTCGGGGTCGAGGTTGCCGGTCGGCTCGTCGGCCAGCAGGACCGCCGGGGCGTTCGCGACGCTGCGCGCAATGGCGATGCGCTGCTGCTCACCGCCGCTCATCTGCGCCGGCCGGTGGGTCGCCCGCTCGGCAAGACCCACCATCTCCAGAAGCTCGTCGGCGCGCTCCGCCGCCGTGGTCTTGCAC
>JAEPNS010000264.1 GCA_017643325.1 Alphaproteobacteria bacterium
GGCCTGGCCGTTCCGGTCAGGGTGTGGGCGCAGCGCTTCGCCTTCCTCGCGCTGTTCGCCTTCGCCTTTGCCCTGATGCTGCTCAGCAAGGCCGAGACCGGGGCGCTGGAGCGCGCCCGCGTCGTGATCGTCGACAGCGTCGCGCCGGTGCTCGATGTCCTCTCGCGACCGGTCGAGGCCGGCCAGAACATCGCCGATTCCACGAAGAACTTCTTCCTGGTCTATGCCGAGAATGACCGGCTGCGGGCCGAGAACGAGCGCCTTATGCGCTGGATGCAGTCCGCCCGCCAGCTGGCGGTGGAGAACGCGACCCTGCGCGCCCAGCTCGACTACGTGCCCGAAGTCGCGCCCCGGGCCGTGACCGCGCGCGTCATCGCGGACACCGGCGGCAGCTTCTATCACAGCCTTCTCATCAACGCCGGCGCGCGGAACTTCGTCCAGCGCGGCCAGGCGGTGGTCTCGCAGGCCGGCGTCGTCGGGCGCATCGCCGAGGTCGGCGACCGCTCGGCGCGCGTCCTGCTGATGACCGACATCAACTCGCGCATCCCGGCGATCGTCGAATCCACCGGCGACCGGGTCATCGTCACCGGCAACAACACGCCCTGGCCGACGCTGACCTACCTGGCGTCGAACTCGCCCGTGTCGATCGGCGACCGGCTCGTCACGTCGGGCCATGGCGGCGTGTTCCCGCCGGGCCTGCCGATCGGGACCGTGTCGGAGGCCAGCGAGGCCCGGCTCGCGGTGCAGCCCGCCGTCGAGTTGACCCGCCTCAGCGAGGCCCGGGTGCTCGACTACGGGGTCGAGGGCATCCTCCCGTCGCCGGAGAGAGTGCCCGCCGTGGAGGCTGCGCCCGCTGCCCCTGTGGCGGCAACCGTGCCCGCGACTGCCGGACAGGATGATGAGTGAAGGCGGGATCGGCGCGGGGGTGGCGGCGTTCGGCCGCCGGATCGTCCCCGGTTTCACGCTCGTCCTGCTGGTGTTCCTGACGCACCTGCACGTCCCCATCCCGCACTTCTCGGACATCGCGCCCGCGCTGCCGCTGATGGGCATCTACTACTGGGTCGTCTTCCGCCCCGATCTGATGCCGCGCGTGCTGGTGTTCGCCGTCGGCCTGTTCCAGGACGCGCTGATCGGCGCGCCCTTCGGCCTCACGGCGCTGGTCTACCTGGTCGCGCACAGCTTCGTCCTCAGCCAGCGGCGCTACATCGTCGGCAAGCCCTTCTGGATCTTCTGGGCCGGCTTCGCGATCGTGGCGCCGGCCGCGGGGGCGCTCACCTGGATGCTCGCCTCGGCCCTGCGCGGCGCCGTCCTGCCGGGCGATGTGGTGCTGGCGAGCGTCGTCCTGACCGTCTTCGTGTTCCCGCTGGTGGCCTGGCTGCTGCTGCGCATGCAGCGCTGGCTCGTCGGCGCGGCGGAGCCGGCATGAACTCCCGCGACAACGACCGGCAGCGCTTTTTCACGCGCCGTGCCGCGCTGCTGGCGGGCGGCCAGTTCGGGCTGCTCGCGGCGCTGGTCGGGCGGATGTACTATCTGCAGGTCGTCGAGTCCGACCGCTACCACACGCTCGCCGAGGAAAACCGGATCAACATGCGCCTGCTGCCGCCGTCGCGCGGGCGCATCCTCGACCGCTTCGGCGTGCCGATCGCGGTCAACCAGAAGAACTACCGCGTGCTGATCAAGTCGGAGAACACGCCCGACGTCCCCGCCGTCCTCGACCGGCTCGCGATGATCATTGACCTGGGCCCCGAGGAGAAGGCGCGGATCCTGAAGGAGGTCCGGCGCAAGAAGAAGTTCGTGCCCGTCACCGTGCGCGAGTTCCTGGAATGGGAGGACGTCGCGCGGCTTGAGGTGAACGCACCCGACCTGCCGGGCGTGACCATCGATGTCGGCGAGCGGCGATTCTACCCGAACAGCGATTCCGCAGCGCATATCCTCGGCTATGTCGGCGCGCCGCGCCCCGAGGACCTGACCGGCGACCCTCTGCTGGAGCTGCCGGGCTTCCGGATCGGGCGCAGCGGGATCGAGCGCGCCTTCGACCGGCCGCTGCGCGGCGCCGCCGGCGCGCGCCAGCTCGAGGTCAACGCCGTCGGCCGCGTGATCCGCGAGCTCGACCGGCAGGACGGCAAGCCCGGGCGCGACGTGGTCCTCACCCTCGATATGGCGCTGCAGCGCGCCGCGACCGAGCGGCTCGGCGAGGAGGCGGGCGCGGTCGTGGTGATGGATGCGCACACCGGCGCGCTGATCGTGCAGGCCTCGACCCCGAGCTTCGACCCGAACCAGTTCACCGAGGGCCTCAGCAACGCCCAGTGGCGCCGGCTCGCCGACAACGAGCGCGCGCCGCTGCGCAACAAGGCCATCGCCGGCGAGTACGCGCCCGGCTCCACCTTCAAGATGATCGTCGCGCTCGCGGCGCTGGAGGAGGGGCTGATCACGCCGCAGACGTCCTTCTTCTGCCCGGGCCACCTGGAGCTCGGCGACGGCAAGTTCCACTGCTGGAAGCGGCACGGCCACGGCCATGTCGACCTCAACCGCTCGCTCGCGGAATCCTGCGACGTCTACTACTACGAGGTCGCGCGCAAGGTCGGGATCGACAAGATCGCGAAGATGGCCGCGCGCTTCGGTCTCGGCACCGAGCTCGGCCTCGACGTGCCCGGCGAGCGCGCGGGCCTGATCCCGACGAAGGCCTGGAAGCGCGCGGTGGTCGGCCAGCCCTGGGTCGTCGGCGAGACGCTGGTGGCGGGCATCGGGCAGGGCTTCGTGCTGACGACCCCGCTGCAGCTCGCGACCATGACCGCGCGGATGGTCAACGGCGGCAAGGCGGTCACCCCGTACCTGGCCCGCGACCGGGTCGAGCGCGGCCAGCTCGCCGCGCGCGCCGACACGCCCGTCGCCGATATCGGGGTCGATTCCGGCCACCTGGACCTGATGATCGAGGCGATGAACCTGGTGACCCAGGACCGGACCGGCACCGCGCATCGCGCGCGCATCACGGTTCCGGGCCTGACCATGGGCGGCAAGACCGGCACCGCGCAGGTGCGCCGGATTTCCCGCCGCGAACGCGAGGCGGGGGTGCGCAAGAACGAGGAGCTGCCGTGGCGTTTCCGCGACCACGCGCTGTTCGTCGGCTACGGGCCGATCGAGAACCCGCGCTATGCCATCGCCGTCGTGGTCGAGCATGGCGGCGGCGGCTCGTCCGTGGCCGCGCCCATCGCGCGCGACGTCATGGCTGCGACCCTCGACCGCGACCCGGCGCGCCTCTCGCCGGGCGCGAACGTCGCCGGGTTCGACGGCCCCGGCAACCGGGGCAGCTGACGATGTCGCAGTTCGGGACTGCCCAGCCCACCCTCCGGCAGAAGCTGCTGCGGCTCAACTGGGAGCTGGTGCTGCTGATCTCGCTGACCGCCTCGGTCGGCTTCGCGATGCTGTATTCGGCGGCCAACGGCAGCTTCGACCCCTGGGCGACAAGGCAGATGTCGCGCTTCGCCGTCGGCATCGTGCTGATGCTGTGCGTGGCGCTCGTCGATATCCGGCTGTGGCTGCGCGCGTCCTACACCGTTTACGCCGCGAGCCTCGTGCTGCTGGCCGCGGTGGAGATCATGGGCTCCATCGGCATGGGCGCCCAGCGCTGGCTCAATCTCGGCTTCTTCCAGCTGCAGCCGTCCGAGGTGATGAAGATCGCGGTCGTCCTCGCGCTGGCGCGCTGGTTCCACGGCTTCGAGGTGGACGAGGCCGGGCGCATCCGCAACCTGATCATCCCGGTCTTCATCGTGCTCGCGCCGATGGCGCTGGTGCTGCGCCAGCCCGACCTCGGGACGGCGGGCGTGATCGCGATGGTCGGCGGCGCGATGTTCTGGCTCGGCGGCGCACGGCTGTGGCAGTTCGGCGTCGTGCTCGCGGCCGGCGCGGCGGCGGTGCCCGTGGCCTGGCAGTTCCTGCACGCCTACCAGAAGCAGCGCATCTTCACCTTCCTGAACCCGGAGACGGACCCGCTGGGCGCGGGCTACCACATCCTGCAGTCCAAGATCGCGCTCGGGTCCGGCGGCCTGTTCGGCAAGGGCTTCCTCGAGGGCACCCAGAGCCACCTGAACTTCCTGCCGGAGAAGCAGACCGACTTCATCTTCACCATGCTGGCGGAGGAGTTCGGCCTGATCGGCGGGGTCGGGCTGATCGCGCTCTATGCGCTGCTGATCGCCTACGGCTTCTACATCGCGCTGCGCTGCCGCAGCCAGTTCGCGCGCCTGCTCGCGATGGGCGTGACGGTGAACTTCTTCCTCTACGTCTTCATCAACGTGGCGATGGTGATGGGCGTGCTGCCGGTGGTCGGCGTGCCGCTGCCGCTGATCTCCTACGGCGGCACGGCGATGCTGACGGTGCTGATCGGCTTCGGCCTGCTGATGAGCTGCTGGCTCCACCGCGACACCTACATCAACCGCCGCGGCGGACTGGCGTAGCTGCCGACAAACACCGTCGGAAACGCCGCTGCAAACCTCGACAACCGCGGGTCCCGGTGCTATATCCGCGCCCGCTTTCCGAAGCATACGGTGGGTGCATAGCTCAGTTGGTAGAGCAGCTGACTCTTAATCAGCGGGTCCAAGGTTCGAGTCCTTGTGCACCCACCACTTTCCCGAAGATTTCCACGCAACACGACGGGCCGGGGCGCAGACGATGAGGACATCGCTCGTCAGTTCGGCGCTCGTCGGCATCGTCGTGGGCTTCGGCAGCAGCATCGCCATCGTGATCGCGGGCGCGCAGGCGCTCGGCGCGGACGCCGTCCAGATCGCGTCCTGGGTGTCGGGGATATGTCTCGGGACGGGCGTGGCCAGCATCGTCTTGTCCGTGCGCCACCGCCTGCCAATGATCACCGCCTGGTCGACCCCCGGCGCGGCGCTGATCGCCGCAACCGCGGTGGGCGGGGTGCCGGCCTATACGATGGAGGCGGCGGTCGGCGCGT
>JAEPNS010000265.1:0-4638 GCA_017643325.1 Alphaproteobacteria bacterium
CCGCATCAACCGCTCAACCTCCTCGATGATCGCCCGCGGTGACACGGCGATGCTCTCGAGCGTCATCTTGCCCGCCTCGATCTTTGAGATGTCCAGGATGTCGTTGATCACGGTCAGCAGGTGCTCACCGTTTCTCCGGATGGTCTCGACGTGCTCCTTGCGCGTCTGCTCGCGGAGAGTCGGCTCACCGAGCAGCTCGGCGTAGCCGACGATCGCGGTCATCGGTGTGCGGATCTCATGGCTCATGTTCGCGAGAAATCGCGTCTTGGCCAGGTTCGCGCTCTCGGCCCGGTCACGCGCGTTCATGAGGTCCCCGATCAGCCGCGAGTTGTTCTGCGCGAGCTCGATCCGGGTCCGGAAGCCCCGGTTGAGGTGGCGGGCCGTGACCCAGAGCAGGGCCGCCCAGAAGACCACGAAGCCCGCCATCATCGGCTCGAGCATGTCGTTGAGCCAGACCAGCTCGACGGCGTAGGGACCGACGGACGGAATGACAAAGCCGGCGAAGGTCGACAGGCTGCGGGTGTAGCTCACGACCGCCGACAGGCTGAGGGCGGCCATGACGCAGGGGACGACGAGCAGCTTCGTGTCCGGTCCGAGCTGGACCGACAGCAGCACCGAAAGGCCCCAGATCACGCCCGCCACGATGGCGCCGATACAGAACTGCCGTTCGTCGGAACGCGCGCTGGACAGCGTGATCCCGCGCCTGCGCACGGACTGGACCATCGCGAACCGGATCGCAGTCAGGCTGACGACCGTCGCGAACCAGGGCCAGAGCCCGGTCGGGTCGGCCGAGACCCAAAGCACATAGGCGAGCAGGCACGCGGCGGCAAAGCTGGAGAAAAGCGTCATCGGCGCCGAGTGATAGAACTGCTCGATGAGCTCGCGATGGATCATCCGCGAATCCATGCCGCCACCGCTCTCCTGCGAAGCTGGTTCGTGGACCGCACCCATCGCCTTTCCGAAATCCAGGTTCAAGACACCGCGCACAAGCATGGCGGGTCACCCTTAGGGAACCACTAACACCCGGCCGTCGCGCGGACCGCTAGGAGCGCGCCCAAAAGTTTCCTATAGTGGAAATCGGCAGGCTACCGCGGCCGATCGGCACGCGGCGCGAGACCATGAAAACGGCCGGCGAATGCATGACCGGCCGCGACGACGGGGAGGAAAAGCTCATGATCATCGAACGCGATTTGCCGGTCGAGATGGACGACGGCCAGGTGCTTCGGGTCGACGTATATCGGCCGGACACGAAGAAAAAGGTGCCGGTCGTCATGGCCGGCGGCCCTTACGGCAAGGGCGTGAAGTACCAGGAACATTACAAGCCGCTGTGGGACTCGCTCCTGGAGATGCACCCGGACCTGCTGCCCGGCTCGAAGCATCGCTGGCTGACCTGGGAAACCGTGGACCCGGAAATCTGGGTGCCCTGGGGCTATGCCTGCGTGCGGCTCGATTCCCGCGGCGCCGGGCGCTCGCCGGGCTACCTCGATATCTTCTCGCCGCGCGAGACGCAGGATTTCGCCAACGCGATCGAATGGGCCGGCGAGCAGACATGGTCGAACGGCAAGGTCGGGCTGAACGGCGTGTCCTATTACGCGATCAACCAGTGGCAGGTCGCCGCGCTCCAGCCGAAGCACCTCGCCGCGATGATCCCCTGGGAGGGCGCGGCGGATCACTACCGCGACTGGGCGCGCCACGGCGGCATCCTGTCGAACAAGTTCATGGAAATCTGGTACCCGCGACAGGTCGAGGCGGTGCAGCACGGCAACCCGAAGGGGCCGAAGGATCACTGGATGGGCGAAAGCGCCACCGGCCCGGCGCGCCTGAGCAAGCGCGAACTGCACGAGAACCGCGCCGACACCCTGGAGAATTTCCGGGTCCGCGAGATGGATGACGACTGGTACCGCTCGCGCTCGCCGGACTGGTCGAAGGTCAAGGTCCCGTTCCTGTCGGCAGCGAGCTGGGCCGGCTTCGGCCTGCACCCGCGCGGCAACTTCGAGGCCTACACTCAGGCCGCCTCGCGCCAGAAATGGCTGGAGGGTCATCCCGGACGGCACGAGGAGTGGTTCTATCTCGAATACGGCATGGAACTGCAGAAGCGCTTCTTCGACTATTTCCTGAAGGGCGAGAAGAACGGCTGGAACCGCGAACCGAAGGTCTGGATCAACCTGCGCCGGCCGTTCACCGACGAGGTCGAGTTGCGCAAGGAAAGCGAGTGGCCGCTGAAGGGCACGCGCTGGACGAAGTACTATCTCGACGCCGGCGGCAAGGGAAAGATCGACACCAAAAAGCCGAAGGTCAGCCGGAAGAAGGAGTTCCGGGCACTGACGCGCGGCATCACGCTCAAGTCCCCGCCGCTCGCGCGGGAGACCGAGTTCACCGGCCCGATGGCCGCCAAGCTCTACGTGTCATCGACGACCGAGGATTGCGACCTGTTCGTCACGGTGCAGGCCTGGTCCGACAAGGGCCGCGAGGTCTACTACCAGGGCACGGTCGACCCGAAGACACCGATCGCACAGGGCTGGCTGCGCGTGTCCCACCGCAAGCTCGACGAGGAGAAGAGCGAGCCCTGGCGGCCGTACCACACCCATGACGACAAGCAGATGCTGATCCCGGGGGAGATCTACGAGGTCGATGTGGAGATCTGGCCGCAATGCATCGTGCTGCCGAAGGGCTACCAGATCTCGATCAACATCGCCGGGCAGGACTTCGACCGGCCGGGACCCGCCGTCGATGCCTATGTGCCCTCGCGCGGGTCGGGTCCGTTCCTGCACGACCACCCGACCGACCGGCCGAAGGAGGTCTTCGGCGGGAAGACGACAATCCACACCGGCCCGAAAACCCCGTCCCACCTGCTGATGCCGGTGATCCCGAAGAACCGGAAGGAGATGTAGGCGGCCATGGCGGAGAACGATCCCGAGGTCCGCACGGTCGACATCGTCTTCGAGGCGGAGGCCCGCACGCTCGACAAGCTGAAGAGCGAGGTCACGATCACGTCGAAGTATTCGAACTTCGAGGTCACGCTCCAGACGGACGAGGGCAAGCTGCACGGCGGCGACGCGTCGGCGCCGATGCCGCTGCACTATTTCGCGGCCGGCGTGGTGACCTGCCTGATGACCCAGATGAAGGCGTCGGCCAAGCGCCTGCGGGTGCCGCTGGAGGGCGTGCGGATGGGGGCGAGCTTCCACTGGCGGATCGAGCAGTCCGGGCGTGACCCCTACTCCTCGGTCCCCGTCGGGTTCGACATCGACATCGAGGTGGACAGCGAGGCCCCGCTCGAGGATGTGAAGAACCTGATCGAATGGGCCAAGAAGGGCTGCTTCGCCGAACAGGCGCTCGCCCTGCCCTGCCCGGTCGGGCACCGCCTCAAGGTCGGGGAGGACTGGGTGGCGGTCTAGGCGGTCTTTCCCGTCCGTCCGACGGCCAGCGCCAATGCGATCGCGACACACGACATCGCTGCCATCGCGTAAAACGCACCGCCCGCGAACGCGGCGTACAGGTCGCCCGCCGCGATCAGCGCGAGCCCCATGATCACGCCGGTGATCGAGGCGTAGGCGCCCTGGGCGGTCGCCTTCATCCCGTCCGGCGCGGTGTCGGAGATGTAGTGCATGGTTGCGAGATAGGTCGCGCCGAAGGTGATGCCGTGTAGCGCCTGCGCGACGACGAGCCCCGGAAGCGCGACCGTTTCGGCGAGAATCAGCCAGCGCACCAGCGCGGCGCCGGCCCCGACCAGCAGCAGGTTGCGCGCGCCCAGCCGCCGGACGACAAGCCCGCTCACGGCGAACAGCGCGACCTCGGCGACAACACCGCCGCCCCAGAACAGGCCGACGGCCAGTTCCGAGTAACCCGCCGCCTTCCAGTGGATGCCCGAGAAGCCGTTGAGCACCGCATGGCTGGCCTGCACGAGGCTGGCCGCGAGCAGGAAGGCGATAAACCGCCGGCGCCGGAGAAAGGCGATGATGTCCGGCCATGTGGCCGCGCCGCGCGTCGCGCTCTGTTCGCGCAGAAGCAAGGTCGTCAGCAGCAGGACCGCAAGCGAGACCGTCGCCGCGAGCCAGACCAGGTCCGGGTCGCGCCCGGTCAGCAATTCACCCACCCCGAGCGCGGCCACGATGAACGTGATCGAGCCCCACAGCCGGATCTGGCCATAGTCGAGCCCGTCCCGGCGGACGGCCGCCATGGTCTGGGCATCGCCCAGCGGAATCAGGACATGGAAGGCCGGGGCGAACAGCAGCGTCAGCAGCAGGATCGGCCAGAACCCGTCGACCAGGGAAAAGCCCGCGAACATCGCCAGCGCGATGAGCGCTGCAAGCACGATGATGCGCCGGCCCTGCCCGCTACGGTCGGCCGCGCGGGTCACCACCGGGTCGACCAGGATGCGCAGCCACGGCCCGACCGCGAGCACAAGCCCGATCTGCTCGGGGGACAGGCCCCGGTCCTGCAGCCAGATCGGCCAGAAGGGCAGCAGCACGCCGACGACAAAGAAAAGGGCGCCGTAGAACAGGGCGAAACGGACGGACAGGCTCATGGCGTCAGGAGTTCCGGCAGCCCTCTACAAAAGACACCGGCCGCCCGCGCGAGGCGGACGGCCGGCGCCGTCAGGAATGTGCGTCCGCGCTCGCGCGGCTACTCCGCGGCCTG
>JAEPNS010000265.1:4648-4911 GCA_017643325.1 Alphaproteobacteria bacterium
CGACGGTCTGAGGCGCGTTCTTGAAGAAGTCGTAGAGCGCGATAAACCCGCCGTTCCACATGGTGCGGATCATGTGCGCCATGGCGCGCGAGGCGCGCAGTTCGGCGGTCGGCGCATTCTCGATCCGGTGGTAGTTCTCGCGGTCCTGGAGCGTCGCCTCGATCAGGTGCGGCGCCGCCCAGTTGCAGCGGTAGTGGATCGTGCCGTCCGGGCGGATGATGTAGACCACGTTCGGCATCGCGCCGTAGGCGCGGTGGAAGTCG
>JAEPNS010000266.1 GCA_017643325.1 Alphaproteobacteria bacterium
CCGATGACCCGACCCCGGACCTCACGCAGATCGAGCTGCGAAAACTCGAACTCGCGCGGGCGATGGCAGCCAAGCCGAAGCTGCTGATCTCGGACGAGGCGATGGCGGGCCTGACCGGACAGGAGGTCGATGAGGTGATTGACATCCTGTTCAAGATGAATGAGCGCGGGATCACGATCATCATGATCGAGCACATCATGCGGGCCGTGATGCGCTTCTCTCAGCGGATTATCTGCCTCGATGCGGGCCAGTTGATCGCCGAGGGCACGCCGGACGAAATCGTGAAAAACAAGGACGTCGAACGGGCGTATCTGGGTAGCGACGATGGTTGAGCTGGTCATCAAGGATTTGAACGCCGGGTACGGTGCTGTCACCGTGCTCAACAATGTGTCGATTGACGTGCCGAACGGGCAGACCGTGGCACTGCTGGGGACGAACGGCAACGGCAAGTCGACGCTGATGCGGTGCGTGTCGGGGCTGATCAAGCCGACCAAGGGAACGATCGAGCTGCGTGAGGACGACGGCTCGGTGGTTGACCTGACCGATGCGACGCCTCAGGAGATCGTTGAGGCGGGCGTCGCGCAGGTGCCGGAAGGGCGTCGCCTGTTCCCCGACCTGACAGTCGAGGAGAATCTCACCCTGGGTGCCTACCGAAAAGAGGCGCGGGCGAGCCTGAGCGAGAACCTGGACTACGCGTTCACCCTGTTCCCGCGCCTGGCTGAACGTCGGACTCAGCTTGCCGGCAGTATGAGCGGCGGCGAGCAGCAGATGCTGGCGGTCGCGCGTGCGCTGATGAGCGGGCCCCGGCTGCTCCTGATCGATGAGCCTTCGGTCGGGCTGGCACCGATCCTGGTCGCGCAGATGATCGAGAAGATCGGTGAGCTCAACAGGAGCCGTGGCCTGACGATCCTGATGGCGGAGCAGAACTTCAACCAGGCGATCAAGATCGCGGACAAGGGCTACATCATCGTGCATGGCGAAATTGCGTTTGCGAGCAAGGACGCTGCCGACCTGCGCGAAAACGACATGGTTAAGAGCTACTACCTCGGCGCCTGATTGTCCGGCCGACTAGCGCGCGACGTTGGCGCTGCGGACTGGTACTCCGAACTCCCGGTGACAGATATCGGCGAGCTTCGCGACGCCCTCGCGAATCTCGTCCAGCGTCGGGTTGCCGAAGCAAAGGCGCATGCTGTGCCGTCCCGAAGCCGGCTCGACGCTCCACTCCGCGCCGGGATTCAGCGCGACTCCGTCTGCCGCCGCGGCTTCGTAAAGCTTCATCGTGTCGACCCCATCCGGCAACGTGACCCAGATGAAAATGCCGCCTTTGGGCTCGCGGTACTCTGCCGAGGTCCCGAATTCGGCGTCCAGAGCCTCCATGATCGCGCGGCACTTCTCGTGCAGTACACCCTGGAGCTTCGAGACGTGGCTGTCGAAGTGGGCGCTGCAATACTCGGCGAGCACCATCTGCTCGAGCGCGCCTGAGCCGGCATCGCGCTTGACCGCGAGCAGCCGCGACATCACATCCCAGTCCGCGGCGACGAAGCCGACGCGCAGGGCGGGCGCGATCGTTTTCGAGAACGAGCCGCAATAGACGACCCTGTTCTCCGTATCGAGCGCGCGGATCGCGCGCGGCCGCGTGCCGTCGAATGTCAGATCGGCGTAGCAGTCGTCCTCGAAGATGGCGGTATCGTACGCGCCAGCCAGCTTCAGAAGCTCGAGGCGCCGACCCTCGGGCATCACGGTGCCGGTCGGGTTCTGGACTGTGGGGATCGTATAGATGAACTTCGGCGTCACGCCATCGGACTTGAGGTCCGCGAGCATGTTCGCGAGGGTGTCCATCCGGATTCCCTCTTCGCCGAGAGGTGCGCCCAGGCAGCGCACACCCAGTCGTTCGAAACGCGTCAGGGTCCCCTGGTAGCTGGCCTCTTCCGCAATCACCGTATCGCCCGGCTCTAGAAACACGTCGTTGACGAGATCGAGAGCCTGCAGCGATCCGGACACGACCAGGATGTTGTCGGTCGTCTCGGCCATGCCTGCGCGGGCATTGAGGGCACCCGCGATGAATTCCCGCAAAGGTGCGTACCCCTGCGGGCCGCTGTCGAGGCCATAGGTCGCCAGGGTTTGCCCTTCGCGCCGCAGCACCCGTTCCGATGCCTCGACGAAGGCATCGATCGGCACGGATGCCGCATCGTTGTGGCCGCCGACGAAGTTGTAGGCAGGGAAACCGTTCCATGGTGCGGCGGGCGCCGGCAGTCCGGTACGGAACCGCGAAGAGATATCGAATGCCATCGGCGGTCAGGCGGCTTGGCGCTGGTGCAGGATGCTCCAGATCCGTTCCGGCGTGGCGGGCATGTCGATATGCGACACGTCGTAGTCGCGCAGGGCGTTTGCGATCGCGGCAATCACCACGGGCGGCGCGACAAGCGCACCCGCTTCGCCCGCGCCCTTCACGCCCAGCGCGTTGGTGACGCACGGCACCTCGTTGGTGTCGAGGTCGATCATCGGCATGTCGTCCGCCCGCGGCATCGTGTAGTCCATGAACGACGAGGTCACCATCTGGCCCGTCTCCGGGTCGTACACTGTGTTCTCCAGCATCGCCTGGCCGATGCCCTGCGCAACGCCGCCATGCACCTGGCCGGCGACGAGCATCGGGTTGATGACCCGGCCCACATCGTCGACCGCGCAGTAGCGCACGACATGGACGACGCCGGTGTCCTCATCGACCTCGACCTCGCAGACATGGCAGCCGTTCGGGTAGCTCCAGTGTTCGATGGTGTGGGTGTCGGTGCCGCTGAGCGGGCCGCGCAACTCTTCGGGCAGGTCGGTCGCCGTCCGGGCATGCTTCGCAACGTCGAAGAGCGTCACGCTCCGGTCGGTCCCCTTCACGCGGAACGCGCCTTCGGCGTATTCGACGTCCTGCGCCGCTGTTTCCAGCATCTCGGATGCGATCAGGGTGCCTTTCTCGATCACGCGGTCGGAGGAATTGATCGTGGCGACGCTCCCGATGTGGCTGGTGCGGGACCCGTGGCTGCCGCCGCCGTCCGGCAGGTTGTCGCTGTCCGAGGTATCGATCACGACATCCTCGAAGTTGACGCCGAGTTTTTCCGACACAAGCTGCATGAAGGATGTGTCGTGGCCCTGGCCCATCGGCTGCGTCCCGACACGAACGATCACCTTGTCGTCGGTCACCTCGACCTCGGCGGTCTCGGTCGGATTGCCTGCCGTGGTTTCGAGATACTGGCTGACGGCGATGCCGCTGAGTCGCCCTCGCTTGCGGGCTTCCGCGCGGCGCTTCTCATGGCCCGACCAGTTTGCCATCTCGGCGACACGGTCCATATTCGTCTCGAAGTCGCCGCTGTCGTAAGTCGTGCCCATTGCGTTGGTGTATGGGAATGCGTCATTGGCGATCAGGTTGCGCCGGCGAAGCTCAACGGGGTCGATGCCCATGTCGTGGGCGGCCACGTCTACAAGCCGCTCCATCACGTAGATGGCCTCGGGGCGTCCCGCGCCACGGTAGGGCCCGACGGGTGCGGTGTTCGTCACGACACATTTCACCTCCACGTCGGCGACCGGCACGTCGTAGACGCTTGTGAGGATCTTCGGGCCGATCTGTGTCGGGACCGATACGCCGGCCGAGCATGAATAGGCACCGATATTGGCGACCGTGTGCACGCGCACACCGAGAAACCTGCCGTCCTTGTCGAGTGCCAGTTCGCAGTCCGAGATGTGATCGCGCCCGTGCAGGTCGCTCAGGAAGGCCTCGGTCCGATCGCTGATCCAGCGCACCGTGCGGCCGGTTCGCTTGGCGGCAACCAGGACAAGCACCTGCTCGGGATAGGGGTGCGTCTTCATCCCGAAGCCGCCGCCGACATCGTCGACCATCACACGGATTTTCTCCGGCTCGCACTTGAAGAACGCACCCGCAAGCCAGGTGCGCAGCAGGTGACGGTTCTGGTTCGACGTGTAGACGGTATAACGCTCGCTGTCGGGATCGTAGCTGCCGATCGCGCCGCGAACCTCCATGGAGTTCTGGACGATCCGCTGGTTGACCAGCCGGACCTTCGAGACCTGCGCGGCCCCTTCGAACGCCTTGTCGGTCGCGTCGCGGTCACCGATCTGGGCCTGGAACAGGAAATTCTTCGGAACGTCGTCCCAGAGCTGCACGGCGCCGTCGTCCATCGCGCGGTCGGTCTCGACGACCGAGGGCAGGGGGGCGTAATCCACCTCGATGGCCTCGGCCGCGTCGCGCGCCTGGTCGAGTGTCTCTGCGACCACGAAGGCCACCGGATCACCAACGTAGCGCGCCCGATCCGAAGTCAACGCATACTGCGGCGGATACACCAGCGGCGAGCCGTCCGGCTTGGTGAGCGCGGCAAAGAAGGGAGGTGGCCCGGGAAAGCCGCCGATCCCGTCGTCGGCGAGATCCTGGCCCGTCAGGACTGCCAGCACGCCCGGCATGTCGCGGGCGCGCGAGGTGTCGATGGACTTGATGTCGGCGTGGGCGTGGGGCGAGCGGAGCACGTAGGACATGGCTTCGCCATCACGCGGCAGATCGTCATTGAACTTCCCGCGGCCGGTCAAAAGCCGGGGGTCCTCGTTCCGCCGCACGGGCTGGCCGACACCGTATTTCGCCATGACACTTCCCCTGAATTCATTGTGTTATGGTCCGTATCTTGGAACGAACAGACCGTCCGGCGCAACGCGCACGAACGGCGTCGCAGCGAGGAATTCCGCCCGTGTCGATACCCAACCAGCGCACCGTTTACCTGAATGGCGAGTACATTCCCGAGAGCGAGGCGAAAATCCCGTTTCGCGACCGCGGGGTGAAGTACGGAGACGCCGTCTTCGACACCACACGCACCTTCGGTCATGAGATCTTCAAGCTGGAAGAGCATCTGGAGCGTCTCT
>JAEPNS010000267.1 GCA_017643325.1 Alphaproteobacteria bacterium
ACTCGCGTTCTGCAGTGCCGATCTCCTGCTCGAACTGGATTCGTCCGCCGAAATCACGTTCGCGGCAGGGGCCACCAACGTTTTCACGGGCCGGAGCCCGGAAGACCTGCGCGGCGTGCGCATGCACGAACTGGTTCACGAGAGCGACAAGCGCAAGCTCGAGCGGCTTCTGCGCGATGCTCGGGCGGGTACGCGGATCGACGATGCGAGCCTCACCCTCACGACGGCCAGCGGCCACCCGATCGTTCTGTCGGTGAGCGGTTTTCACATGTCCGACCTCGGCGGGCATACCTACCTGTCATTCCGGGTGAGGATGCAGGCCTCGACCTATGCCGACGAGGACGCGGTGCGTGTCGAGGGCATGGAGGTCTACGACAAGGGCTCGTTCACGGAGGCCGCGACGAAGGCGCTGGCCGATGCCGAGGCGGCCGGCGAGCAGCGCAAGCTCACCATGATCGAGCTGGGCGCGTATGACGAGCTGCGCACGCGCCTGTCCGAAGATGCCCAGAACGAGCTTTCCGCGACCATGGGCTCATTCTTCCGGGCGAGTTCGGTCGGCGGTGACCTCGCCGGTCAGATCGACGAGAACCGGTTCGGCCTGGTTCACGACGTCAGCCTCGACGTCGAATCCCTGTCCGGGCAGATCCAGGACTATGCCCGTTCGCTCGATCCCGAAGGCGAGGGCCTCTCCGTCGAAAGCGCGACGATCGACGTCGACCCCGGGGTCATGACCGAGGCGGATACCGCCAAGGCACTCGTCTACACCATCAACCGTTTCTGCGACGAAACGTCGGGTGAGTTCACCGTTCGGGACCTGTCGGAGAGTTTTTCCTCCATGGCGTCCGAGACCGTCGAACGCCGCAACAAGTTCGTGGAGATGATCAACCAGGGCGCCTTCGATGTCGCCTTCCAGCCGATCTGCGACATGCAGACGGGGCGCCCCCACCACTTCGAGGCGCTGGTCCGGTTCGATCACGAGAATTTCGAGGCGAGCCCGTTCGAGTTCATCACCTTCGCCGAGGAAGTCGGGATCATCTGCGATTTCGACCTGGCGATGTGCCGAAAGGTCCTGGGATGGCTCGACGACACCAACGGCCAGGGCTACCGTTACATGACCGCGGTCAACATCTCGGGGCGGTCGCTGAGCACGCCGAAATTCGTGCGCAAGCTGATCGACCTGCTGGCCGAGCACCCCGACGCGCGCGAGCACATCCTTTTCGAGATCACCGAATCGGCCAAGCTGACCGATCTCGACGAGGCCAACAAGATCATCCAGGCACTGCGCAGCGCCGGCCACATCGTCTGCCTCGACGATTTCGGCGCCGGTGTTTCGGCGTTCCAGTATCTCAGCGCGCTGCACGTGGACGTCGTGAAGATCGACGGCGCCTATGTGGTCGATGCGCTGACCAACAAGCGCAATCGGGCCCTTCTGCGCGCCATGGCAAGCATGTGCCGCGAACTCGACATCAAGACCGTTGCGGAGATGATCGAGGATGAGGAAACCGCGACGCTGGTGCGCGACAGCGGTATCGATTACGGCCAGGGATACCTCTACGGACGGCCGAGCAAGCTGATCACGGCGTTCCAGAGCCCGCGGCCGAAGTCGTTCCCCCGCGAGAAGTCGGCGGCATGAGCGTGGACATGAGCTCTTTGGACGGAAACATGTCGGCGGTCGCGCGCGATATCTTCAGGAGCTGGACCGGCGTGCCGGAACCGAATCTTTCGGGCGCGGCCCATGCGCTCGCGGTCTGGCCGGGCGCCGTGATCGAGTATGACGCCGACGGCGACGTTGTGGGTGCGAACGACATCGGCGCGCACCTGGTGCGCGTGGCATCGGAAACGCCCGGTTCGCCGCTTCCGGGGCTGGTCGCGCTGGTCCGCCAGTCGGGCGGCGCCGTCTGCGATCGCCTGGAGGTGACGTTCGACAACGCGCGACGGTGGTTCGAATGCATCGCGCTGCCGAGCGGCGGAGGTGTGATCGTACTGGGGCGCGACCAGACGTACGATTTCAACATTCGCCAGGCCCTGTTCGACTCCCGGCAGCGCTATCGCGACCTTGTCACCATCTCCAGCGATTTTGCGTTCGAGACCGACCGGTCCGGGAAGTTCGTCTTCGTCTCGCCCCATGGCGCGCTTGGCTACTCACCGGAGGACCTGATCGGCCAGCATCCGCGCGACCTTCTGGTCGACCGCGAGGTCGAGGATTCCGAACTCCCGTTCCATGCGCGCACGGCGGTCGCCCAGTCCCAGATCTGGCTCCGCAATGTCGACGGCGAGGAATGCTGCCTGCTTGCATCCGCGGTTCCCGTACAGGGACCGGACGGCCAGTGGGCCGGCGCGCGCGGCCTGTGTCACGACGTCACCCACGAACGCCTGCGCGACAGTGAGCTGGCCCAGGCCAAGGTGCGCGAGCAGGTCGTCGCCTATGTGGTGAACCAGATTCGCGAGGAGGCGCGCCCGCGCGCGATGCTCGAATCCGCAGCCTCCATGCTTGGGCGCGCCACATCCGCGGCATCGGCGGTTCTGAGCTTTTCGCCGGACGACGGGTGGCACGCGTCGGCCAGCTATGGCGAGTGGCCGGACGAGGTCGACCTGGAAGAGATCGCCGGGGATTTCACCGGCGCCGAGGACGCGCGCCGTCTCGAGATCGGCGCGCACCGCCTGCTCGGCCGGGCCACCTGGTATCACGGGTCGGTCAACGGCGCGGTGGTCCTCCTCCGCGACAAGGGCAAGCGGACCTGGAACGACGACGAGCTGGCGATGCTCGATGCCGTGGCGGGCCAGCTTGCGATCGGGCTCCGCCAGATCGCCGACCAGCGCGAACTGGAACGTCTGTCGACGACCGATTCCCTGACCGGCCTGATGAACCGCAGGGCATTCGTCGCCGACCTCGAGACCGCCATGGAGCGGGCCGAACGGAACGGGCACCGCGGCGTGCTGCTGTTCGTCGACCTCGACAATTTCAAGCAGGTCAACGACACCAGGGGTCACGAGACCGGGGACCAGGTCCTGCGCGAGATCTCCCGGCTCATCAGCGCCCGGAAACGGACCTACGACCTGGTTGCGCGGCTGGGCGGCGACGAGTTCGTGATCTGGCTCGATAACGCGGACCTTGCGCTTGCGAGCCGGCGCGCCGACGAGATTGTCGAGGCGCTCGGGGCACTTGCTGAGGCGCACTCCGCGCCGTCGACCCCTCTGGGCGCGTCCGTCGGGCTTGCCGAATTCCGGCCGGACTCGGGAGAATCGGTGGAAAGGCTGCTGATCCGTGGCGACGAGGCCATGTATGCGGCCAAGCGCAACGGCAAGAACGGCTGGGCAGCCGCCGACCGCGCGGGTACGGGGCATGCCGGAGACGACGACTCGGCACGCATTGACACCGCGGGGCCGGGCGATGGGGATCAGAACGATGACTAACGTGCAGACCGAGCTCGAAGACTTTCCGGAACTCGGATACGAGGACCAGAAGCGCATGGCGCGCGACGGCAGTCACGAACAGCGCTGCGAGCTCGCGGCGCGCGACGATGTGCGGCCCGAGATCCTCTACTATCTCGCCGGTGATCCGGACCCCGGGGTCCGGCGGTATATCGCGCGCAACGAGTCCACGCCGCGCCACGCCGACCTTCTGCTGGCCCAGGACGAGGACGACCGGGTGCGTTCCGACGTGGCCGGAAAGATCGCGGCGTCTCCCCTCGGCCAGAGCGGCGAGGAACAGAGCAACGTGTACCGCGTCACGATGCAGGCGCTGGAGGTGCTGGCAGGCGACCAGCTCGTGCGCGTGCGCCAGATCCTGTCGGAGGCGCTCAAGGACAGCACCGGTGCACCGCGCCACGTGATCGAGAAACTAGCACTGGACCGCGAACTGACGGTGAGCGGGCCGGTTCTGGAACATTCACCGCTGCTGACGGACGAGTTCCTGATCGGGGTGCTGAACAGCGAACCGGTGCAGGGGGCGCTCAAGGCAATCTCGCGCCGCGTCGCGCTCGGTCAGGAGGTGGCGGACGCCATCGTCGATTCCGGCGACGCGGAAGCGGTCGCCGAACTGCTGGGCAACGAAAGCGCGCAGATCCGGGAAGAGACGCTCGACCGGATCGTCGACCAGGCGCCCGGGCAGCCCGGCTGGCACGGTCCGCTGGTGCACCGGCCGGGTTTGCACCTCAACGCGTCGCGGCGGCTCGCCGAGATCGTCGCGGGCCCGCTCCTTGCCGAGCTCAAGAAGCGCACCGACCTCGACGATGCCTCCCTTTCGGCGATCGACGAGGTGATCCAGCGCCGCCTGGACGGCGATGCACTGGAAGATATCGCGGACCTCTGGTCGATCCGCCGCGCCGACCCGGACAAGCCCGGGTCTCCGGAAGACCCGAGCTGGGCCAGCGAGAATCCGAAGGCCGTGGACAAGGGCGAGGATACCGGTCCGCTCGAACCGGACTGGGCGGGTCGCGAAGAGGACACCGGTCCCGAGGACGCCAAGCAGGTCAAGCGCGCCCGCAAGCTGCTTGCGAAAGGTGCGCTCAAGGAAAAGCATATCGTCGAGGCGCTCAATGACGGCCAGACCGGGTTTGTCGTCGTCGCCGTCTCGTCGCTGGCCGGCGTCTCGGAAGAGGTGATCCGCAAGGCCGCATCGCTCCAGAACGCCAAGGCCATCGTCGCGCTCGCCTGGAAGGCCGGCCTTTCCATGCGGCTCGCCACGCGCTTGCAGATGAACCTCGCGAAGATCCCCCCGAGCGGGATTCTCCGGGCGACCGCGTCCGACGGCTACCCGATCTCACCCGAGGAAATGACCTGGCAGCTCGAGTTCATTGCCGGCATGACCGACGGCGAATAGGCACGAGGGGACGGAGTTCGAGCGATGCCGATGGACCGCATGGAGCTCTCGAAGGTGATCAACG
>JAEPNS010000268.1 GCA_017643325.1 Alphaproteobacteria bacterium
CGCCACGACGGCCGCCACCAGGACCACGACAAGTCCGGCGAGCGGCACCATCGCCTCGCCGGCGAGCACGACGAACAGCGGCCCGATCACGAGCACCGGCCCGATGCCGTGGGCGTCCAGGCCCGACATGCGCCGCCACTCCGCGCCAGCCGCACCCGCACCGATCGCGACCAGGATGACGTACCACAGGCCGCCTTCCCACACGCACCACAGGGCGACAGGCGCCAGGATGGCGGCGGACATCACCCGCAGGGCGAGATTGTTCGGCTGGCGCGACGGGGCCGCGGGACCGTCCGGCGTGGGCCGCTCCAAGGTCTCAGCCGGCCAGCGCGCCGAACCGCCGTTCGCGCGTCTTGTACTCCGCGACCGCCTGTTCGAGATGCTCGCGCCCGAACTCCGGCCAGAGCACGTCCGGGAAGGCCAGTTCCGTGTAGGCGCACTGCCAGAGCATGAAATTGCTGATCCGCTGCTCTCGGCTGGTGCGGATGAGCAGGTCCGGGTCGGGGAGCTCGCGGGTCCAGAGATGCGCTGAGAACATCTCCTCGCTGATCGATTGCGGGTCGAGCTCGCCGCGCGCGGCCTTCGCGGCCAGCTCGCGCGCGGCGTGGACGATCTCCAGTCGGCCGCCGTAGCTCAGCGCGGCGGTCAGGTTCAGGCCGGTGTTGCCGGCGGTCATTTCCTCCGCGGCCTCGACGAGATCGACGATATCCGCAGAGAAGCGCGAGCGGTCCCCGACGACCCGCACCCGCACGTTGCGCCGGTGCATCTCCGCCGTCTCGGACTGGAGGTAGCGGCGCATCAGGCCCATCAGCTCGCTGACCTCCTCCTCCGGCCGGTTCCAGTTTTCCGAACTGAAGCCGAAGAGGGTCAGGTAGGGGATGTCCAGGTCGACCGCGGCCTCGAGCGTGCGCCGGACCGCCTCGGCCCCCTTGCGGTGGCCCGCGACGCGCGGCAGGCCCCGCGCGCGCGCCCAGCGCCCGTTGCCGTCCATGATGATGGCGACATGGGCCGGCCCCGCGCCCGGACCGTCGTTCTGGTCCGCCGCACGCATCAGACCTGCATGATCTCCTGTTCCTTGGCCTCCAGCAGCTCGTCGACCATCTTGATGTGGTCGTCGGTCAGCTTCTGGATGTCCTCGCCGCGCCCGCGCTGCTCGTCCTGCGAGATCTCGCCGTCCTTCTCGAGCTTCTTCAGGCTGTCCATGCCGTCGCGGCGCACGTTGCGGATCGCGACGCGGGCCTGCTCGGCGTATTTCGCCGCGACCTTGGTCATCTCCTCGCGCCGCTCCTCGCTGAGTTCGGGGATCGGCACGCGGATGACGTTGCCCTCGGTCTGGGGGTTGAGGCCCAGCTCGGCGTCCTGGATCGCCTTTTCCGTGGCCTTCACGTTGCCGTTGTCCCAGACCTGCACGGTCAGCAGACGGGGCTCCGGCACGTTGACGGACGCGACCTGGTTCAGCGGCATGCTGGCCCCGTAGGCGTCGACCTGGATGTTGTCGAGCAGCGCGGTCGATGCGCGGCCGGTCCGAAGACCGCCGAACTCGCGCTTCAGCGCTTCCAGCGCGCCGTCCATCCGGCGCTTGATATCCTTCTCGTCGGCAGACACGTCAGGCTTCTCCCTTGACTATGGTGAAGCGGCCCTCGCCCCGCAGGACCCGGCCGACCTCACCCGCATTCTGGAGCGAGAACACCAGAATCGGAATATTGTTTTCCCGGCAGAGCGTGATCGCCGCGGCGTCCATGACCTTGAGGTCGCGCTGCAGCACGTCGAAATGGGTCAGCGAATCGTAGCGCTCGGCCGTCGGGTCCTTCTCCGGATCGGCCGAGTAGACGCCGTCGACCTTGGTGCCCTTCATCAGGCAGTCGCAGTCCATCTCCGAGGCGCGCAGCGCGGCGGCCGTGTCGGTGGTGAAGTACGGGTTCCCGGTGCCGGCGGCAAAGATCACCACCCGGCCCTTTTCCATGTGCCGGATCGCGCGGCGCCGGATATACGGCTCGCACACATTGTCCATGGGGATGGCCGACAGCACGCGCGTCGGCACGTCCAGTTCCTCGAGCGCGCTCTGCATGGCCAGCGCGTTCATGACCGTGCCGAGCATGCCCATGTAGTCGGCGGTCGTGCGCTCCATGCCCTGCGCGGCCACGGAGACGCCGCGGAAGATGTTTCCGCCGCCGACGACCACGCACACCTGGACACCGGTGCCGTGGACCTCCGCGATGTCGCCGGCGACGCGGTTGACGGTCTCGGTGTCCAACCCGAACTCGCCGCCCCCCATCAGGGCCTCGCCCGACAGTTTCAGGAGAACGCGGTTGTAGGGTTGGTCACCTGACATGCGTCGATCGCCTCCGGCGTGCTGGGTCCGTCCTAGTTGGTGAGCTTCGCGACCTCGTCCGCAAAGTCCTCTTCGCGCCGCTCCACGCCCTCGCCGAGGGTGAATCGCTCGAAGCCGGCGATCTTGACCGGGCTGCCGACCTCGCCCTCGGCCTGCTCGAGGAACTTGCGGACCTTGGTCTCGCCGTCGATCACGAAGGTCTGCTCGGACAGCACGACCTCCTCGTAGAACTTGCGCAGCCGGCCCTCGACCATCTTCTCGACGATCTCCTCGGGCTTGCCGGAGGCGCGCGCCTGCTCGGCCAGCACCTCGCGCTCGCGGTCGAGCGCGCTCGCATCGACGGAATCGATATCGAGGAATTGTGGCTGCGCCGCGGCGACGTGCATCGCCAGCTGCCGGCCGATCTCGTCGAGCTTCGCCGCGTCGCCGTCGGACTCGAGCGCCACCAGGACCCCGATCTTGCCCATGCCGGGCGCGATCTGGTTGTGGATGTAGCCCGACACGGTGCCCTTGGACACGGACAGCCGCGCCGAGCGCCGCAGCCCGAGATTCTCGCCGATGGTGGCGACCAGGTTCACCTGGGTCTCCTCGACGGAGTTGCCGTTCCCGTAGTCGGCCGCCTTGAGCTTCTCGACGTCGTCGCCGTGTTCGACGGCGATCTTCGCGACGTCCGCGACGAAGGCCTGGAAGGTCTCGTTGCGGGCGACGAAGTCGGTCTCGGCGTTGATCTCGACCAGCGCGCCGGTCTGGCCCTCGACGACCATGCCGACGAGGCCTTCCGCCGCTGCGCGACCGGCCTTCTTGGCGGCCGCCGACAGGCCCTTCTTTCGCAGCCAGTCGACGGCGGCGTCCATGTCGCCGCCGGTCTCGCTCAGCGCGGTCTTGCAATCCATCATGCCCGCGCCGGATTTCTCACGGAGCTCCTTGACGGCAGCCGCAGTGATCTCAGCCATGCTGATACTCCACTTTCGTAACGTGTCTTAACGTATTGATTTAACTCGAAACCGCGTCGGTCGATTCCGCAGCCGGCTCGGCTTCCGTGGCCGGAGCTTCGGCCGCCGGGGCCTCTGCCTCGGCCGCCTCGGCGGCCGGCGCTTCCGGCGCCGCCTGGTCGAGTGCCTCGGCTGGCGGGGCCTCGGCCGCACCGATGTCCACACCCGCATGCGCCATGTCCTGCTGCAGGCCGTCGATCACGGCGCCCGCGAACAGGTCGCAGTAGAGCTGGATCGCGCGCATCGCGTCGTCGTTGCCGGGGATCGGCATGTCGATGTTGGTCGGGTTCGAGTTGGAATCGACCACGCCGACGACCGGAATCCCGAGCTTCTTGGCCTCGGCGATCGCGATGTCTTCCTTGTTGGTGTCGATCACGACGATCAGGTCCGGGCGTCCGCCCATCTCCTTGATGCCGCCGAGCGCCATCTCCAGCTTGTCGCGCTGGCGCGTGAGGTTCAGCAGTTCCTTCTTGGTCAGGCCCTGCACCTCTTCCCCGGCGAGCTGTTCCTCGAGCTCCTTCAGGGTCTTGATCGACCCGGAAATGGTCTTCCAGTTGGTCAGCATGCCGCCGAGCCAGCGCTGGTTGACGTAGTACTGGCCGCACTTGCGCGCCGCCTCGGCGACGATGTCGCTCGCCGCGCGCTTGGTGCCGACGAACAGCACGCGCCCGCCGCCCGACGCCACGTCGCGCGCCGCGTTCAGCGCCGCATAGAGCATCGGCACCGTCTGCTGCAGGTCGATGATGTGGATCCCGTTGCGGACGCCGAAGATGTACGGCTCCATCTTGGGGTTCCAGCGACGGGTGTTGTGACCGAAATGGACGCCAGCTTCCAGCAGCTGGCGCATCGTGAATGTTGGGACCGCCATGGTCTCTCCTTCTCCGGTTGAGCCTCCGCAGACGTGTCGCCCCGAGGGGCACCGGATCGACGGGCGGGGATGTCTGTCCGCCTGCCGCAGGTCTGCGTGTGGATTTACGTCCCGCGTATCGCGGTGACGGGGCGGGTGATACCCGCCGGAATGTCGAATATCAAGGGCTTATTCGCCGAATTCAGCTTTTCTTGTACTCGATCTCCAGCGCGATCAGGGGCGCGTCGCTGAGGACCGTCACGTTATGCTCGAAGCCGTCGCCAACCTCGTAGAAGGTCGCCGCACCCTCCTTCGACGCCATTTCGCTCGGCGCATCGCCGTCGCCGCGCTCGATCCGCACCTCGCTGTCGCCGAAATGGTAGCCGACATAGTCGTGCTCGTGGCGGTGCCAGCCCGAGGACTGCCCCTTCTCGATGCGGTGTAAGGTGATCCGGGAGGTCTCGTTCTCGACCAGGACCTCGTAGTGGCCCTGTTTTTCGGGCGGCACCTCGGCGCGGGTGCGCTCCTCCATCTTGGTCGACATGGCGGCCTCCTCCTATTTGTACTCGATCTCCATCACACGGATGTCCACGTCCCCGACGTTGACCGCGTTGTGCTCGATCGGCGCCTTGATGAGGACGGCGGTGCCGGGATTGTACTCGACCGTACGCTCCGAGCCGTCGGCGAACTCCATCCAGAGCGTGCCTTCCGACT
>JAEPNS010000269.1 GCA_017643325.1 Alphaproteobacteria bacterium
CTGGGTCTGGGTCGCGTCGAAGGCGGAGCTGGCCGGGTCGTGGTTGAAGTCGACCGAGACCAGCGGCGCCTCGTTGTAGGTGAGGATGCCCTTCAGCGGGCCCTTCTCCGACGCTTTCTTCATGGCCGCGTTGATCTCCTCGGCCGAGGTGCTCTTCTTGGCCTCGATCACGAGGTCGACCATCGAGACGTTGGCGGTCGGCACGCGCACGGCGGTGCCGTCGAGCTTGCCGTCGAGCGCCGGCAGCACGAGGCCGACCGCGCGGGCCGCGCCCGTGGACGTCGGGATGATCGAGCAGGCCGCTGCGCGGGCCCGGCGCAGGTCCTTGTGGAGCGTGTCCACGGACGGCTGGTCGCCGGTGTAGCTGTGCACGGTGGTCATGAAGCCGTGCTTGATGCCGACGGCCTTGTCGAGCACCGCCGCGACGGGGGCGAGGCAGTTGGTCGTGCAGGACGCGTTGGAGACGACCTTGTGCGACTTGCGCAGCTTGCTGTCGTTGACGCCCTGGACGACGGTGATGTCCGCGCCCGAGGCCGGGGCGGAGATCAGCACCTTCTTCGCGCCCGCCTCGAGATGCTTCCCGGCGGCCTCCTTGGAGGTGAAGATGCCGGTGCACTCCAGCACCACGTCGATGCCCATGTCGCCCCATGGCAGGGCGGCCGGGTCGCGCTCGGACAAGACCTTGATCGAGCGCCCGATGGTCGACTTCGCCCCGAGGTTGAGGCCGGTCTTGCTCGTCGTCACCTTGCCCGGGAACCGCCCGTGGATGGTGTCGTAGCTCAGCATGTGCGCGTTGGCGTCCACCGAGCCGAGATCGTTGATCGCGACGAACTCGATGTCCTTGCGCCCCGACTCATAGGCCGCGCGCAGCACCAGCCGCCCGATCCGTCCAAAACCGTTGATTGCGACGCGAACCGCCATCTCTCTCTCCTTCGTTCGTTCTGTGACGCGTCAGCCGACAGCGGCCCGGACGCGTTCGGCCACGGCGTCGGCCGTGATCCCGAAATGCTTGTACACCTCCGGCGCCGGGGCGGACGCCCCGAAGCCCGGCATGCCGACCATGTTCGCCTCGTCGACGCCCCAGCGCGACCAGCCGAACGCGACCCCCGCCTCGACCGCAACGCGCGGCGCGTCGCCGAGCGTGGCCCGGATGTAGTCCTCGTCCTGGGCCTCGAAAAGTTCCCAGCACGGCATGGAGACGACGGCGGTCGGAATTCCGTCCGCCTGCAGCGACTCCCGGGCCTGGAGCGCGAGCTCGATCTCCGAGCCGGTCGCGAGGATCGTCGCGGCCCGCTCCCCGTCCGCCTCGCGCAGCACATAGGCCCCACGCGCCGAGCGGTTCTCGTCGGTGTGTTCGGTGCGCACGGTCGGCACGCCCTGGCGCGTGAGCGCCAGGATGGAGGGCGTCGCCTCGGCGCGCAGCGCCAGCTCCCAGCACTCGGCGGTCTCGACCGCGTCGGCGGGACGGAACACGTTCACGTTCGGCATCGCGCGCAGGCTCGCCACATGCTCGACCGGCTGGTGGGTCGGTCCGTCCTCGCCGAGCCCGATCGAGTCGTGGGTCATCACGTAGATCACCCGCAGCCCCATCAGCGCCGACAGCCGGATCGAAGGCCGGCAGTAGTCAGTGAAGGTCAGGAAGGTGCCGGAATAGGGAATGAAGCCCCCGTGCAGCGCCATCCCGTTCATCGCCGCGGCCATCCCGTGCTCGCGCACGCCGTAATAGACGTAGCGCCCGGCATAGTCGCCCGGCGCGATGGGCTCCATGCCGGCGGCCTTGGTGTTGTTCGAGCCGGTCAGGTCCGCCGAGCCGCCGATCATCGTCTCGACCACGGGCGTGATCGCCTCGAGCGCCTCCTGGCTGGCCTTGCGCGTCGCCCATTTCGGTGCCTCGCCACTGACCGCTTTCTTGTGGGCGTTGACGGCTTCGGCAAGGCCCGACGGCAACGCCCCCGCGTTCGCCGCGGAAAAGGCATCCTTTGCGTCCGAGGCATCCAGGCGCGCTTCCCACGCCTCACGCGCGGCGCCGCCTTTCGAGCCGGCCGCGCGCCATGCGCCGAGCACGTCGTCGGGGACCTCGAAGGGGGCATGCGGCCAGTCCAGCGCCTCGCGCGTGCCCGCGATCTCCTCGTCTCCGAGCGGCGCGCCATGGGTCGCGGCCGTGCCCTGCTTGCTGGGCGCGCCGTAGCCGATGACGGTGCGGCAGGCGATGAGCGACGGTGCGCTCGACTGCCGGGCCTGGGTGATCGCCTGGTCGATGGCCTCGGGGTCGTGGCCGTCGACCCGCGTGACCTCCCAGCCCGATGCGGCGAAGCGCGCAAGCTGGTCGTCGGAAACGGACAGGTCCGTCCCGCCGTCGATCGAGATGTCGTTGTCGTCGAAGAGCACGATCAGCCGTGACAGCTTCAGGTGGCCCGCTAGCGAGATGGCCTCGTGGCTGATGCCCTCCATCAGGCAACCGTCGCCCGCGAACACATAGGTGAAGTGGTCCACCAGGTCATCGCCGTAGCGCGCGTTCATCATCCGCTCGGCAAGCGCCATCCCGACGGCATTGGCGATCCCCTGGCCCAGGGGTCCGGTGGTCGTCTCGACGCCGGCCGCGTGGCCGTACTCGGGATGGCCCGGCGTGCGGCTTCCGAGCTGACGGAAGTTTTTCAGCTCGTCGAGCGTCATGTCCGGAGAGCCGCAAAGGTAAAGCAGCGAATAGAGGAGCATTGACGCATGGCCGTTCGACAGGACAAAGCGGTCGCGGTCCGGCCAGTCGGGGTTCGCGGCGTCGAATTTCAGGTGGCGCGTGAACAGGACGGTCGCCATGTCGGCCATGCCCATCGGCGCGCCGGGGTGGCCGGAATTGGCGTTCTGGACCGCGTCCATGGACAGGGCGCGGATGGCGTTCGCCATCGATGAGTGATCGGCGGTGGTGGCAGGTGCGTTCATGATGCGTCCGGTGCCTTTCGGCGGAGCGAATGTCGTGCGGAACGGGGACTCGCGTGGGTGGTCACGCGGCGGCAACATGCCGATCCCCCCGCAGGGCGTCAACGCCTGTTTCGGCGGGTTTTCCACCGCGGTTTCCGGCGCTTTCCGGCCGGTGCGGCGGTTGACCGTGCGACTCGCGCCCGCGTACGATGCGCTCCGTTCGGAGGGCAACCAGATGTCGAAACTCAGCGATGCGAACGCGCGCCTCGACGCGGCGATGACCCGGCTCGACGCGGCCGTGCAGAGCCAGCGGGCCCGCGCGGCCGAATCCACGGATGCCGGGGCGGAGAACGAGGAGCTGCGAAACCAGCTCACGCAGCTCCAGTCCGACTTCGACACCCTGCGCGACACGTCGGGGACGGTGTCCAGCCGTCTGGATGCCGCCATCGGCCGGCTGCGCACGATGCTGGACGAGTAGCGGAACGCCCATGGCCCAGGTCGAGATCAGGATCAACGGACGCGACTATCGCATCGCATGCGAGGATGGCCAGGAATCGCACCTCTCTAATCTTGCCAAGTATCTCGATGGCAAGGTGGGCGAGCTGGTCGACGAGGTCGGCCAGATCGGCGACACCAGCCTGATGGTGATGGCGGGCCTGCTGGTGACCGACGAGCTGTCGGATACCCGCGAGGAACTCGAGGCCTTTCGCAACCAGACGGCGCGTGAGACGCAGTCGGCCATCGACAACACCGAGGACAAGCTCGCATCCCAGATCGATGCGCTCGCCACTCGGATCGAGCAGGTCGCCGATGCGCTCGCCGGCGACGGTTCCCAGAACTGACGGTTTGTAGACCTGCGTATACCTGCGCGGGAACAATCTGGCGAAAGGCCGGTTGCCGGAGGCGGTTCGCGTACCTAGGTTGGGGGCGGACGGTTTGCTGGGCGTCGCGTCAGGCGGCAACTAGTCCTGGAGACCTTACTAATCCACTAGGGAGCTGTCCCTGTCGGGATCGAGGTCTCGGCACTACGGCGCCCACCTGCTTTTAGCAGGTCTCGGTGGACTTCCCGCTCGCCGACCTTCCTCTGGCGCCGTCCACCCATTCCCCGATCGACAGGAAGGCCCGCGCCATTTCCGCAACCGACAATGATGCCGCAAAGCCAGGGGTGCGGGCCGCTGCTCGCGCGAACCGCGAGGCACTGTTCTCCGGGCTCGGCGCAGCGGCAGCCGCGGGCGTGGCGGCGCGGTTCATGGCCGAGCCTCTCCTGTCCGGAGAGGTCGGCATCGGCACCGTCGTGGCCGGCTATGCCCCGATCGGAAGCGAGCTCGATCCGCGCACGCTCATGGAACGGATTGCCGCGCGGGGCTCGACGACCTGTCTTCCGGTCGTGGTCGAGGGTGATGCGCCGCTTGAGTTCCGCCGCTGGGCCCCGGGCGAGGAGCTGGTCACCGGCGCGTATGGCATCCCCATTCCCCCACCGCGGGCGGACGTCGTGACGCCCGACCTGCTGCTCGTGCCGATGCTTGCCTTCGACCGGCGCGGTCACCGGCTCGGCTACGGTGGCGGCTACTACGATCGCACCATCGCGGGTCTGCGCGTCGCGCGGGAAATTCTTGCTGTGGGGCTTGCCTTTTCGGGCCAGCTTCGCGACGACATTCCCGCGGCGTCGCACGACATGGTCCTCGACTGGATCGTGACGGAATCGGCGGCACTGCGGGTCGAGAACCGGGACGACACATGAAGCTTCTGTTTTGCGGGGATCTGGTGGGCCGGGCGGGCCGTGACGTGGTGCTGGAGCACCTGCCGGGCCTGCGCGCCGAACTCGGTCTCGACTGCGTGGTGGTGAACGCGGAGAACGCCGCGCACGGTTTCGGACTGACAGGCAAGATCTGCGAATCGCTCTTCGAGGCGGGCGCCGACGCCATCACCACCGGAAACCACGTGTGGG